>JBFZBH010000001.1:0-18711 GCA_041308525.1 Phycisphaerae bacterium
ACAAGCATTGATTCCACGGGCTTTCATATTTGGCTAGCTGATGGAGATGGCGACAGGCAGATAGACAGCGAGGAGGTAGTTAAAGTCGAAATAAACACGACGACCAGACAGCTTCGCCTGATTACATTTTCCCCGCAGCCGCAGCCGGCTTCGATACCGATGGAAGTAGCGTCGTTTTTGTCGGGGGTCACGGGCGGTCTGCTTAAATCGAACTGCAGTCCGGTTTATACGACGCTGATGCGAAACTGCTACAATGTTCAGTTTCAGTCGGATTTATCTGCGCCGAACAGCAGGAGGGTAACGATACTTTTCGATTTTCCCGAGGCGAATACCTTGCGCAAATATCAGATAAATTCGTCGCTGCACAGCTGGGCAGGGCATTTGCTCGACAGCAGCGGAAATTTAGTTACGTTGGATGATGATGAATGAGTATGAGAAGAAGAAACATACAACAAATAAACAGGCGCGGCGGGGCACTTCTTGCAGTGCTGGCTATAGTTTGCGCGATAACGATTTTGTCGCTCGGTTTTTTGACGCGCAGCGATGTAGAGCTGGCCTCAGGAATGAATATGATTCTCCGCACCGAGATGGATTACCTGGCGGAATCAGGGCTTGAACATGCCAGGGGGCTTGTATTAAATCCACAGGATGCATCAGGTGAATACTGGTATGGAACTGTTTCACAGCAGCTTATTGAAGGGAGCAATGATTATTACGATGTAAGCGTGACAAAAGTGGGTGAATGCGATTATCAGCTCAACAGCACAGCATATCGAAAGAACGGGTCTGAACAGATAGCCCGCAGCAGCCTTTCTGCAAATCTGCGGTTAAATCCGTGTGTTGCGTACTTGCAATCGCTTTTACAGGCAATCCCGGCCCAGGTGACGGTAAACGGCGATGTTTATATAGGGGATTCATTAACAAATTTTGGAACAATTAATGGTGATATATATTTATCGAAGACAGTTGCGAACCTTACGCCAGGAAGTATTAAAGGGAAAAGGTTCGAGAATGCGGCATCGGCGCCGGTGAGTCTGCCGGGTTTGGCGACAAGCGATTTTTCCTCGCAATATTATATAAATAATACAGCATATACTGTCCAGACTCTTCCAGTGGGATTGAACCAGAATTTGTCTTTGACCCCATCAGCGAATAATCCGGCTGGTATTTACTACTGCAATGGAAGTCTTGAACTGAAAAATTGCACTATAGGCGGAATGATTGTGGTAAAAGATGATTTGAAGCTTTGGGGCACAAGCAATGTAACGATTACAGCAGTAAAGAATTTTCCTGCTCTTGTAGTGGGAAGAAATTTGTCATTCGAAGAAAATGGAGTACCGTTTAGGGTCACCGGCCTGGCACAGGTAAACGGATACATAGACATGAAAAGCAAAACGGGCAGCAGCCTGACAGTGAATGGTGCTCTGTATGTTCTCGGAAACGGCATAAAGAACACTACAAGCTGCACGGTGACAGTAACAGGTGTTCCGAACAAAGCGGCAATACAGCTCTGGCCGAATGCCGGAACTGCCAGGAGATGGAGCCCGGCAGGCGGAGCGTTTTATAAAAGCATAACAAGACAGTAAAGAGTGAAGGGATTATAAATTTTATATTTTTTCTTATGGGACGGCATGAACATCAGAAACGACGTGGACTTATCGGCCTAAATAATCTGGTTCATAAAAAAGTCGAATCATAACAGAGAACACAGGGATTTAGAAGGAAATAACATTTCACACACTCTCAATTTAACGGCTGTATGTTTTCTGCGGATAATGAGTGCGGGACATATTGAATGTGACAGTTATACAGCCTTTTGGGAGCGGCCGGATTTCGAAGGAAGATATAAAAAGGGACGGTAATTTTATTGAAATCCGGACTTCACAATAAACAGCAAAATTGAGCGGTTTTTCGAGCCGGCGAATATTCAAGAGACGTCTAAAAGAGGACGAAAAAAGAATAGTGAAATATGCAAATAAACGCAGATGTCCTCTTTTATGTCGAGGGTTAAAGGGGCGATGAAAATGCTAAGCAAAAACAGTTCGCAAATATGCGGTTTTACGCTTATTGAAGTAATAGCGGTGATTGTGATTATTGCCATTGCGGCACTGATTGCAGTTCCGGTTATAAGCTCTGCATCAGGCACTCAGCTTCGAGCGGCAGCGGACATGGTCGCTGCAGACATCGAGTACGCAAGAAGCATGGCGATAAGCAGACAGAAACCCTATACGGTCATTTTCGATACGACATCCGACAGCTACAGGGTCGAAAATGAAAGCGGAGTAGTCACACATCCTGCCAGGGCCGGTTTCCAATACATTGTGAACTTTAAAACCGACGGCAGACTCAACAAGGTTGACATTGCAGGGGCGAACTTCAGCTCAAGCAACCAGGTTTTATTTAATTACCTGGGCAGTCCGGCTAGCGGCGGTGTTATAACGCTGAGCACGGGCAGCGCGACATTAAAAGTCAATGTTGAGCCTGTGACAGGTTTCGTATCAATTACGAAATAGTATCGGAAGCGAGCAGCTCAGCGAAAGGGTTTTGGCAGGGCGATTGATTACAGGAAGAGATATGAATTTTTGATGGTTGAGAGCGGATAAATGAAAAGCTTTTTATTAAGAAATCGAGATTACAGGCCAATAGGACTTGATATCGGGCACAGCTCGATCAAGATGATTCAGCTTGCTGCAAATAACGGCAGTATAAGCGTAGTGGCGGCAGAGAAAATCAATTTCGAGCCTGATATCAACGGCGACTCAACAAAGAGGAGAGAGTTTATTGTATCATCAATCAGGAAGCTTATGTCCAGCGGCAGGTTCAAAGGGTCAGATGTTATTTCTTCGCTTCAGAACGAACAGCTTCGAATCACGAGCATAAGACTGAGCCAATCCCAGACAGAGGGGATAGATGATATTTTGAAGAAGGAAGTTGCCAACAGGTTCAATCTCGATGCACAGAAAGATTCCATAAATTATATTCTTGCAGGCAACGTTCGGCAGGGCGATGAGATAATGAATGAATTTATTTTGTTCGCTGCCGACAACAGGACCATAAATGAACATATCGAAACGCTCGAAGCGGCCAAGCTGCGTCCAGCAGGCATTGAGCCTGTGCCATACGCATTGTTCAGGAGCTTCGAGAGGATGTTGAGGCGTGTGGAGGACAAAGAGCAGGCAGAAGTGTTCATCGATATCGGGAGCGTCTCATCAACTGTGGTTTTCAGCAGGGCGGGAGAAATCAGCCTTGTCAAGCATATCCCAATCGGGACTGAGCAGATAAACCAGGAAATCGCAGGCAGACTGGGCCTTTCGGATTTCGAGGCCGAAAATCTCCGCAACAGGATGGTGAAATTCAGCCGCGAGGCATCAAATGAAAATATTTCGGCCCAGCCGCTTGAAGAAAAGACTGCTGCTGTGTGTATGGATGATATGAATACAACGGCCAGGCAAGTTGCATCGGACGCAATAAACACAGTGGCTGAAAGGCTTGCAAAGGAAATTTTACTGTGCTTTCGCTATTACACAGTAACTTTCAGAGGCAAGCGCGTACAGAGGGCAGTTTTTGCCGGCGGCGGGGCCTATGAAGATTCTTTGCTGAGCATATTGAAACAGCAGCTTTCGGTTGACATAGAGGTCGCACAGCCGCTGCTGAATATGGACATGACACAGTCGAGATTCGAAAGCGACAGGCGTGCAGCAAATTGCGAGTGGGCCGTAGCAGTAGGCCTCGGTCTGAAGGGATGCGAATTGCGCCCGAAAGATGGAAAGAAAAAATTGCAGGTTTAATTTTTGAGCCGTTTAAAGATATGAAAGAAATAGACCTTCTTCCAGAATGGTATAAAAGCAGCAGGCGGCGAAGTATCAGCTTCCTGACGCAGTATATAGTTCTCAGCTCGATATTAGTGTCGATGCTGATATGGTGCGTTATTTCTGCGGCTTCAGTATCGAGGGGACAAGCCGACATAGACAGGTTAAAGTCGCAGCAGTCGCAGCTCGAAAAAGAGGCCGCATTATTTTCGAAGTACAGCAGCCTTATTGTAAATTTGAATGAAAAGACCAAGACGATCAGGCAGATAGATTCGAGAATCGATGTGTCGGCTGTTTTGGCGGAACTTAGCTATTTAGTGGATGAGAAGATCGTGCTTACGGGCATTTCATTTGTAGCGGAAAAAATTGACGGTCCTGCGAAGGCTTCGCAGTCTGCTCCGAGGACAGTCCAGAGTGCAGGAGCAGGAAACGATGTTCTTTTGTCTGGAGATGTCAGGTTTGCCGTTCGGCTAAACGGGATTGCACGAGAAGCAGCAGATGTAGCCCAGTTAACGATAAAGCTCGAAGAGTCGCCGTATTTTTGCCAGGTAGTTCCATTGTTTTCAGAGCATACCGGCAACAAGAACGCCAGCCCTTCTGGAGCAGAGAAGAAAGAAGCTGCTGAGTTCGATATAGGCTGCTATCTTTCGAACTATTCAGTGGAATAATAAGGTCAGGGACAAAGATTATAGTAATGAAGAAACATCAAATAATAATTCTGGTGATAGCGGCTGTGATGCTTGGCGGATTTGTTTTCGGGGCATATATACCGCTATCCGTGAAAAAGAAGTCCCTCAAGGGCAAACGTCAGGCGGCAGGGCTTGTAATAAAAAAGCTGCTTGATGAGGCCCGGCAGGTTCCTGAACTGAAACTTCAGGCGGAAATGCTTCAGAAAGATGAAAAAAATTATCGCAGCGGGATTCCAGGACAGATGGATTTGGGACCATTTTTAAGCACAATCGCTTCATTAATGAACGAAAACAATCTCAAAGACCAGTCTGTGAAGCCCGGCAGTGATATGTTAATCGGGAAGCTTGGCTGCATCCCGGTTGATATAAAATGCAGCGGCAGACTTGTAAATATATTCGAATTTTTCAAATCGCTACAGAATTTAGACAGGGCCGTCAGGGTGGTGCTTGTAAATATAGTGAATGATAATTCCCTGACTGGTGAGCTGACAATGGAGACGCGGGCTGTGATTTATTACAAGGCCCAGAAGATGAAAGGCTAAAGGATTTAATGGCAGAAAATATGCAGCAAAAATCTGTTGGCAAAAATAACAGCCGGACAGGCATTTTCGGCCATTTTTCATCTGAAAGAAAAAAGGTGATAACGGCGGGCTGCCTTATTGTTGTTATGATTATTATGTGGGCAAGAGTATTAACTGGAAAGAAGCCTTCTGAGGCACAAGCAGCCGAGGGCAACCAGATTGTTTCTTCGGCTGGTCCTGAAACAAAGGCTGCAGCAAAGGCCCCTAAAATACGTTTCATCGAGCTGCCTAAGGTAAAGGGGAGAAACGATGTAATTGCAAGGGATATTTTTTCAATTTATAAAGCAGAAAATATAACGGGCAATAAAAGCGGTAATCAGTCAGCCTCAACAGCGGTCCAGCAGGAACTGGCCGGAAAGATTAAGCAAATGTTAAAGCTGGAGGCCATCGGAATGGGTGATCATAAACAGGCCTTCATTAACAATAAGCTCTTAAGCGAGGGCGATAAGCTGACTGTCGATAACGGTGATACGAAGTATGAATGTGAGATTGTGAGAATTCTGGAGACGGAAGTGCATGTTAAATGTCTGGAGGTGGAAATTAAATTAGAACTTGCGAATCCGAATGAAGTGATTGATGGTTAATAGAAGAAAAAATGTGAATTACAAAAAGGTCTGAAAATTGATAAGGAGCAGAATTATGTTAAATGAGAACAGGAAAAGAATAGAGAGAATAATTTTAGTGTGGGCAGTATTTGCTGCGATATCATCGGCGACGGTCTTAGCACAGGAACAGGCAGTTTCAGCAGGCGACGCCAACAGCACAATAAGCATATCAGCAGACGGCAGGATACAGGCGGTCAGCTTCAAAAAGGACGCTGACATCAGGGACGTGCTGCGTTTTCTTGGTGCAAAGTTTAATAAAAATATAGTTCCGTCACCGAAGGTCGAAGGGGTGATAACGGTCACAAATCTGTACAACGTTACATTCCAGCAGGCGATGGACGCGATTCTTGGCGGCACATACGTATGGGTTCAGAAAGGCGACATCATCGAGGTGTTTACGCGGGAAGACAAGAGCAGGATGACGTTCAAGTCATTTACCTTGTCATATATAACGGCTGATGAGGCAAGGAAACTTGTTCAGCCAGTTTTAAGCCCGGATGGCAAGGTTGGAATGACCACACCGGCTGAAGTTGGAATCTCCACGGGTGATTCGATAACACAAGCCGGAGGCGGCGCCACAATCGCAGCCAGTGACACGATTGTGATTTACGATTACCCCGAAAGGATTGCACAGGCGGCAGAATTAATCACGGAAGTTGATATTAGACCGCTGCAGGTTTTGATTGAAACATCTATTTTGAGTGTCCAGCTCACGGAAGATATGGAGTTCGGCGTCGATTGGAATTTACTTGGCGGGACACCTCTCGAAGGCTCCGCTAGCGTCGGAGTAACAAGCGGCGTAGCCTCAGACCAGTTTTCAACAACTATGACCACGCCAATGCAGCAGATAGCTGCCGGAGTTCCGGGGGCACCTGTTGAACAGGCCGGATTTGCAACTACGAAAATGAACGGTCTGAGAGTTGGCATCAGCAGCGGTGATGTTACAGCATTTATAACCGCACTGGAAACGGTAACGGACGTTACAGTTCTTGCCACTCCGAAAATTCTTGCTGTCAACAAGCAGCTTGGCCAGGTTTACATAGGAAACAAGATTGGTTATGTATCACAAACCACACAGACGCAGACATCAACGACCCAGCAGGTAACATTTTTGGATACAGGAACGAAACTTTCGTTCAGGCCATACATTGGCGATAACGGCTACATAAGGATGGACATACACCCGAAGGACAGCTCCGGAACCCTTAAGACAAACAATATTCCTGATGAATCTTCAACTGAACTTGCGACGAATGTTGTTGTTAAGGACGGGCAGATGATAGTGATAGGCGGTCTGTTCAGAGACGTCACCACTACAACAAGAAAACAGGTTCCTATACTGGGTGATATTCCGTTTATAGGCTCGGCGTTCAGAAGCAACAGCGATAATGTGCAGCGCCAGGAAGTCATAGTAATTCTGACTCCGCACATTATAAACGAGCCGGAGGATACCAATGCGAAAGCCCGTGCAGAGGACATCAGCCTGAAAAGAGAAGGCGCAAGGGAAGAGCTGCAGTGGATAGGCAGGGCAAGACTAGCGGAAGACTACTATTCGGATGCAGTCAAGAGCTATCTGCAGTCCAATAAGGAAGAGGCCCTGGTTCATGTTGACAAGGCGCTGGAATTGCGTCCGGGCTATCTTGAAGCACTTCGTCTGAAAGAAAGACTGACAAAGGAAGTTAATCCTGACGAAGCAAAGTTAGACGACATGCGCAAAAAGTACGAAGAAAGGGAAACATTCAGATGGCAGAGAAAATAACCGGCCTTCTTTGAATGTATTTAGTCTGAAAGATGGTTAATGTTTACGGAGATAATAACTTGAACGCTGCAGGAAATATGAAAACAAATGCCAGGTATTTTTCGACCCTGTGCAAGTCAATGTTTATGATTGCAGCGGTTGAGACGGGCGTCCTCCTCGCCGGAGCAATGGTAATATGGCAGGATTCCGGGTTCGGAGGAGGATGGCGTCTTGCAATGCTGGTTAGCTGTATAATCGGTGCTATGGGCGTAATCTGGCTTGGGTGGTATGGTTATAAACTCGGCCGGGAGATTACGTCCATAGCCAACCGGCTTGTTTCGGAAGATGTCACGTTTGGCGAAACCAGCGGCAGCAACAAAGCAATCGAAGGTTTGACAAACGCGATAAGCAACTGCCTGCAGGGGCGCAAAAACCGCATAGTGGCGCTCGAGGAGCAGTCAGACGATTTGCGAATCCAGCTTCGCCTGGCGCAGAAACAGAAACTCAACACCGAAGCTATTATCTACGGAATCCGCGATGCTGTGATTGTCACTGATGAATTCGACAAGCTTATTATCTCCAATGAGACAGCAGGGAAATTGTTTAATTATGACAGCAGAAACAGCAAGCACAAGCCGATCGGGGAATTGATACAGCAGGATGAATCACAGTTTGTTTCTTTTTTACAGCAAAGCAGGAGAAGCAGGACTCCGCACACCAGACACGAGTTTAAAATCAGCCGTTATGGAGAAGAAAAAATATATGACTGCATAGTTTCCTGCATTTACGATGAAAAGCAGAATGTCTGCGGGGTTGTGGCTGTGCTGCACGATATTACGCGGGAGAAAGAGGCGGCAAGGAACAAGAACGATTTTGTCAGTCATGTGTCTCATGAGCTTAAGGCGCCGCTTGCCTCGATAAGCGCTTATGCAGAAATGCTGGTTGACGGCGAGGCTGATACCGAAGATATGCGGAAAGAATTTTATTCCGTGATACAGACGCAGGCCAACAGGCTAAACCGTCTAATAGAAGACATATTGAATATTTCACGTATAGAGTCAGGGCTGATTAAAATCGATAAAAAGCCGGTGAGCATCGAAATGATACTGCGAGAGCAGATTCAGATGATAAAGAGCTTCGCTGACGAGAAAAACATAACGATTGTCAGCCCGGATACGATAGTATTCGGCCAGGTTTACGGCGACAAGGACATGATTTCGCAGGTAGTCGTAAATTTGCTGAGCAATGCGATTAAATATACACCTGCTGGAGGGACGGTCACAGTGCAGACAGAGATGGATGAGGCAGCAGGGGTCGGGCGTGTAAGCATTACGGACACCGGGGTTGGAATACCCGAGGCAGATATCGAGCATTTGTTCAGCAAATTTTACAGAGTTGAAGCAAATAAGAAACATGCCAGGGGAACCGGCCTTGGGCTGAATCTTGTCAAGCAGATAGTTGAGAAGGTTCACGGAGGAAAGGTTTTTGTGCACAGCAGCGTGGGCAAGGGCAGCACGTTCGGATTCGAACTGCCCCTTGCGGCATCTGCAAGGGTCCGCAGTACAGTTTAAGGTGATGTGAATTTGATAAAGATAATTTTGGAGAAGCGATGATGGCAGAGAAAAAAGTACTCGTTGTTGATGATGAAATACATATAGTTCATGTTGTGGCAATAAAGCTTCGCAGCAACGGTTTCGAGGTAATTACAGCTTCGAACGGATCCGAAGCTTTCGAATCGGCCTGTTCGCAAAAGCCGGATATTGTCGTAACCGACCTTCAGATGCCGGTTATGGACGGTATCGAGTTTGTGACAAAACTCAGGGACAATGCGAGTACCAAAGACATACCGGTGATAATGCTTACGGGCAGGAGCTTTACCTTTGACCAGGAGCAGAAGGAACGGCTGCGAATAGCTGAGTGCCTGGGCAAGCCTTTCAGCCCAAAGGAGCTGCTAAAGAAAATTGAGGATGTTTTGTGCAAGAATGCTGTTGCCGGCTAAGAAGTGAAAAATCGAACTTGAAATACAGGAGGACATCGAAGATATATGATGACAGCTATTGATAAAATTTTAAACAAAGAGCAGCTTGCAGACCTCGAAAGGTTCGGGAGGAAGGTTTGTGTTCTCGGCTGCAATTTTGCGGTCTGCAATTCTGATGGAACATTTATTTTAAGCACATCTGCTGATAGCGGTTTTTTAAGCGACTGGAAAACAATATTTGAAAAATGCAATATTGTTTTTGACAAGAGCAAAAACAGTCCGCAGGAGCAGTTGAAGGTTGCCGACGGCAGAATTCTGTCGATAGTGATACGATGGAAGGATTTTGATGCAGGTTTGGCAGCAATCATAGATATCGGAGAGGATGGAGCTGCTCAGAATAACACGGGCGGTCCCGTAGAAAACGGACAAACAGCGGGCAATGTCAATCTGAATAAGCGTGAGATTTTGTCAGAGATGCTTATCCTGCTTGCGCAGAGATTTCAGTCGGAACAGACGGCCTGCCGGCACAGCGAGGCATTTTCTTCAGAGCTTACGCAGGTATATGAGGAACTGGTGCTTATTCACAAGCTCAGCGCGAATATGAAGGTGAGCAACTCTGATGCGATATATCTTCAGATGGCATGCGACAATCTTACTGATATAGTCAAGGTCGAAGGAATTGCGGTTTTGCTCGAAAGAAACGTCGGGGAAGAGACAGAAATGGTTTTGACGGCCGGTTCCGGAATTATCGAGATAGACCCGGCAATGAAAGAGACTTTGCAAGGCAGATTATTCGGCGAGCTGGAACGCGGCAGGGAAGTCCTATTGGACAGCGAGGTTGACGGGCCATTTGCATACGCCTGGCCCGAATACATTAAAAGCATAATAGCAGTGCCGCTGTACGGCAAAAATACAAACGGCACGAAAGTACCCGTCAGAATGCTGGACGGCAACTGTATAATTGGAATTATGGTTGCCATAAACAGAATCGGCAAAAAAGATTTCGACAGTGCGGATGTAAAATTGTTCAACTCTGTTGCCAACGGCTGCGCTGTTTTTATCGAAAACGGCAGGCTTTTCGGCGATTTGAAGGAATTATTTATCGGCTCATTGAAAGCACTGACTAACAGCATCGATGCGAAAGACCAGTACACAAGGGGACATTCTGAAAGGGTGGCGTTCATCGCGAAATGGATTGCCGAGCGATATTCCGAGCAGGAAAACCTCGATGAAGCGGAAATATATAATATTTATTTATCCGGCCTGCTGCATGATATAGGCAAAATAGGAATAGATGAGTCTGTTATCCGCAAAAAAGGCAAATTAACGGATGAGGAGTTTAAATGCATCAGGATGCATCCTGTCATAGGTGCGGGGATCCTAAGCGAGATTAAGCAGATGAAAGAAATAGTGCCGGGTGTATTGCATCATCATGAACGTGTGGACGGCAGAGGTTATCCGCACGGTCTGAGCGGCGATATGATACCGCTGATGGGCAAGATTGTAGGGCTGGCTGACGGTTTTGATGCAATGACATCCGAGAGAACATACAGGTCGGCTATGACACTAAATCAGGCCCTCGATGAAATTCGCAAGGGAATGGGAAGCCAGTTCGATGAAAAAGTTGCGAGGGTGTTTCTAAACAGCGATGTTTATCATCTTTGGGACATGATAAAGGACGGACTTGGCGAAACATACCAGTTAGGCGAGTTTGCAGGTTACGGAAGCAGGGCAGTCGGAGCTCTTGTGAAATGAGAATACAGAGACGCGATTATAACGATATTACGGTGGTGCAGCTCCAGGGCGACCTTGATATTGACAATATCGAGCAGCTTCGCAAGGTTGTAGAAGATGTTGTAAGCTCTCCGTCCGGTATCAATGAGGGCAATCAGGAGCAGCACGAGATATTATATAAAACGGGCCTTGTGTTCGATATGAGCGAGGTAGGATTTATCGACAGCAAGGGCCTGGAGTTTTTACTATGGGCAAGGGATTATTGCCATGAGAACACCTGTCAGCTTCGCCTGGCGGGACTTGATGAAAATTGCACCAAGATAATAGAGATTACGCGGCTCGACAGCGAATTTACCTTCTACCAGGAACTGGCAGAAGCCGTAAAGAGCTTTGCATAAAAGCAAAATATCCCGGAAGAACTGATGAGCAGTGTATCGACAAAAAATAAAATACAGATAGGCGACCTGCTTCTAAAGCGCGGTGTAGTCACCGCCGAGCAGATAGAAGATGTCCTTAACGAACAAAACAGGAAGGGTCATCGCAAGCTGTTCGGGGAGCTTCTTGTCGAGAAGGGCTACTGCACCGAAAACCAGATATCCTCGGCCCTGGCAGAAGCTTACGGTGTGCCTTATGCGCAGGTCAGCCCGAAAATCTGCGATGCTAAAGTTCTGGACCTTCTACCCAGAGACTTTCTTGAAAAACACATTGCACTACCGTTATTTAAGGTATATGACGTTTTGACGGTCGCAGTTAATGAGCCGTCGAACGTATTTTTAATTGACGAGATAGAACATATCAGCGGCTGCCGGGTCCAGATAGTCTGTGCGACCGCAAAGGATATAAACGCCACACTGCAGACTTATCTGCCCGCAGCCAATGTTTTTGTCATAGACGATATTATAGACGATGAGAGCCTCGAGGATTTTTCACTTATCGAGCATATCACAGAGGAAATTGGCAATCTCGAAGAGATAGCAGGCCAGTCCCCTGTTGTGAAGCTGGTTAATTACCTGATATACAATGCTGTGAGAGAGAATGCCAGCGATATCCATATAGAGCCTGATGAAAAAAAGCTTCGCGTCCGCTACAGAGTGGATGGAAAACTTTATGAAAGACTGTCACCGCCGTTTCAGATGCATGCAGCACTTGTGAGCAGAATTAAAATTATGGCGGATTTGGACATAGCACAGAGAAGGCTTCCGCAGGACGGCGGCATCCACGTACTTGTCGAAGGCAAAGCTGTGGATTTGCGCGTATCTGTTATGCCGACGAATTACGGCGAAAAAATTGTAATCAGAATTATAAATCCGCAGCAGATAATCCTTAACCTCGAGTCGCTCGGATTTTCCTACAAGAACCTCGAGCTTTACAGGCAGCTTATACAGGAACCGCATGGAATGATTCTGGCGACCGGCCCGACCGGCTCGGGAAAAAATACGACGCTGTATGCCACGCTCGCAGAATTGAACAAGGAAGATGTAAATATCTGCACCGTTGAAGATCCTGTTGAGTGCAATATTTCCGGGATAAATCAGTTCCAGGTCAATGACAGTGCCGGATTCGGTTTTTCCAATGCACTTCGAAGCCTGCTTCGGCAGGACCCTGACATAGTTATGGTAGGTGAAATCCGCGACAAGGCGACGGCGAGTATTGCCATTCAGGCTGCATTGACAGGGCATCTTGTATTTTCGACATTGCATACGAACGATGCGCCGACTGCTGTGACGCGTTTGCTGGACCTCGATGTTGCTCCATATCTTGTGAGTGCTTCGCTGATAGCAGTTCTTGCCCAGAGACTTGTGCGTAAAACCTGCACAAGCTGCAAGACACAGTATGAACCTGCAGGGAGCATAAAAAATCTTGTCAAAAAAATGGGTACAGAAATAAACACGTATTACAGGGGCGTCGGCTGCAGGGCGTGCAGGAACAGCGGCTGTGTCGGAAGAATCGCAATACATGAGCTGTTCGTGCTGAATGAAAAAATTAAAGAGATGATAGGACAGGGCTGCTCCTATCGCCAGATAAAGGAAGAGGCCTTAAAGAACGGGATGGTACCGCTTGTCCTTGACGGGCTTGAAAAAGTAAAGGCGGGAATCGTGCCTGTCGAGGAAGTTTTAAGGGTTGCGCAGACAGAAGAAAATGTCTGACAGTCACTTGATATCAGTTTGAAATAAAGATTGGAAGCAGTTGATGAGTATTTTGGCGACACAAACAGCACAGAAGAACGATTCTGCAAAGAGAAAGCCGGCGGCATCCGTAAACGGCGGGGGACGGCCGCAATCTTTTGATGCGAGCAGGATTAGTTCGCTGAAAATTAAACGCTCGGAGCTGATAATGCTCACAACCCAGCTTTCAGTTATGATTGACAGCGGCGTGGTTCTCAGCGATGCTCTCGATGCGATTGCATCACAGTCTCAGGAGGGTAATTTAAAAACCGTTGTTGCCGATATCAGCGAGTCGGTTAAAAACGGCGAGAGTTTTTCGATGGCGATTTCCGACTACCCTAAGATTTTTAATCCGATGTTCATAAGCATGGTCAAGGCATCAGAGGCATCTGGCAGAATGTCCGAGATGCTCAGAATCGTAAGCAGCTACCTTGAGTTCGAATATGAAACACGCAAGCGGATCAAGGGGGCGCTTACATATCCTGTAATCATGGTCTTCGTCGCAATTCTCGCCACCGGAATGCTGATGTTTTTCGTATTGCCGCGTTTCATCAAGATTTACGAGTCAAGAAGTGCGGCATTGCCGAAGCTGACACAGGTACTTGTGGATTTAAGCAATATTATGCGTGATTTTCGAGTGATGTCGGCTGCTTTGACTGCGGCAGTCGCTGCGGCAGTGGTTTTTTATAACTGGGCCGGGACCGAAAACGGCAGACGAACGCTGGACTATGTAAAAATCAGGATACCGGTCTTCGGGACAATGTTTATCGATATGATTATTACAAGAAGCATGCGGATTATGGCAACAATGCTCAATACGGGCGTATCTCTTTTGGAGACGGTCGAAGTGATAAGAGGCTCGTGCAGCAATTACTATTTTCGGCAGCTATGGAGCTGGGTTGATGACAAGATACGCAACGGCTATCAATTATCCGAGGCCATTCAGCTTTCACCGGACCAGCGGCTGATTGCGCCGCAGATTATTCAAATGATTCGGGCCGGAGAAAAAAGCGGCAATCTCGGCAAAGTCAGCGATAAGATTTCGGTCTTTTATGAAAAGAAGTTCGAAAGTTCCGTTCATACTACAACCAAACTTATCGAACCTATTATGCTGGTCGTACTCGGCGTGGTCATCGGAACTATTGCTATCGCATTACTTTTACCGGTGTTCAGAATATCATCCATAATTGCACACTAATTCGAGCAATTGTTTAAGCCGGGACAATCAATTCTTTTTTCATATAAAACAATTGTTGAAATCATTATTTCCATACCCTGATGTTAAGAATCAGCAGGGTTTTTGGGGGTAAAATATTTATTATAATAAGGCTTGCAAAATGAACAATAAATGATTATAATTGCGTTTTTGAAGTAAAAACGCTGTTTATTGATGGACAAGCAA
The DNA here is from genome assembly GCA_041308525.1 of Phycisphaerae bacterium. Lineage (GTDB taxonomy): Bacteria > Planctomycetota > Phycisphaerae > Sedimentisphaerales > Anaerobacaceae > Fen-1359. The sequence continues at coordinate 14,702 of JBFZBH010000001.1, forward strand.
GGTTTATTGAAAGGAAATGAAGAAAATATGATTAAGGTTGAGGAAAAGCAGAAAATTATGAGTGATTTTAAAACCCATGAGGGCGATACCGGCTCGCCAGAAGTCCAGATAGCCATTCTGACGCGAAGAATAGGGGAACTTACAGACCATCTTAAGTCGCACCCGAAGGATTATTCTTCGAGACGAGGGCTTTTGAAAATGGTCGGCAAGAGGTCGTCTTTGCTGAAGTATATCGGCAAAAAAGACAATGCCAGATATCGTGAAATAATAAACAAACTTGGTTTGAGAAAATAAATTAACCGGATTAGAGTTCGTAGTTCGTAGTCGATGGCTCAATAAGAAATTTTCGAAGGGAGCTATCGGCTACAAACTACGGGCTCGCAGCATTAGGAAGAAAATATGTTCGAAGTTCAAAAAGTGTCAAAGGAAATCGGGGGCAGAGTATTATCAATTGAAACAGGGAAAATTGCACGGCAGGCAGACGGTTCGGTAATCGTAAAATACGGCGATACATATGTGCTTGTTACTGTTGTTGCAGCCCCGCTGAGCGATGAGAAGGAGTTTGATTTTTTCCCGCTTAGCGTCGATTACAGGGAAAAACACAGCGCAGCGGGGAAGTTTCCCGGCGGTTTTATCAAGAGGGAAGGAAGGCCAAGCACAAAAGAGGTGCTGACGTCGCGAATGATTGACAGGCACATCAGGCCATTGTTTCCGGACGGCTATCGGCAGGAAGTTCAGGTCATTGCAAGCGTCCTTAGCTTCGATGGCGAGAACGACCCGGATGTTCTTGTTATGATAGGTGCAAGCGCTGCATTATCTATAAGCAAAATACCGTTTATGGGGCCGGTCGGTGCATGCAGGATAGGAAGAGTTGACGGCAATTGCGTAATCAATCCGACTGTTTCGCAGATTGAAAAGGGCGATTTGAATGTTCTTATCGGCGGCGTCAAGGAAGCCATCAATATGCTGGAGGTTTCGGCAAAAGAGGTCAGCGAGAATGTTGTCGCAGATGCAGTAAGCCAGGGACACAAAGTTGTCGCGGAAGTCTGCGGCCTGATTGATGAATTCCGCTCTAAGGCAGGGGTCGAGAAGGAAGCAGCAGTGACGGAGACTGATGAGAATCTTTATCAGAAAATCCGTGAACAGGTTTCCTCCGAGCTTTATCATCGCAAATCTATAAAAGATAAAAAAGAGCGTAATCTGGCAGTAAAAGAGCTTCTTGACGGGGTTGTGACACAGTATTGCGAGCCGACGGAACAGGCCCCAGCGCAGTATGAGAAGGGGCTTGTAAAGCGGACGCTTCTTAGAATCGAGGAGGAAATTGTAAGAAAGATGCTCCTTGAGGGGAAGAGGCCCGATGGCAGGGCTTATGACGAATTGAGGCAGATTACCTGCGAAGTAGGTTTTCTTCCGAGGACACACGGCTCAGGATTATTTACAAGGGGCGAAACACAGGCGATTGTGACGGTTACTTTAGGCACTATCAGGGATGCCCAGATAGTTGACGGCCTGCTTGAAGAATATTCGCAAACTTTTACCCTTCACTATAATTTTCCGCCATATGCGGTCGGCGAGGTCAAGCCTATGCGCGGACCAGGCAGAAGAGAAATAGGTCACGGCTCGCTTGCGGAAAAGGCGCTGGAAGCTATAAGGCCCAACGAAGAGGACTTTGCTTATACAATAAGACTGGTTTCAGATATAACGGAATCGAACGGCTCAAGCTCGATGGCATCTATATGCGGCGGGACTCTGGCCCTTATGGATGCAGGAGTACCGATTAAGAGGCCGGTTGCGGGCATATCGATTGGAATGGTCAGCGACGGAAACGGCAGATATGAGCTGCTGACCGACATTATCGGTGAAGAGGACCACTTCGGCGATATGGATTTCAAGATTGCCGGAACGACCGAGGGCATAACCGCGATTCAGCTTGATATCAAGGCACGCGGCCTGACACATAATATTATGATTGAGGCTATGGAGAGGGCGAAAAAGACCCGGCTGGAAATTTTGAATCTTATGATGCAGACAATCGAGCAGCCGAGGAAAGAGCTTAGCAAATACGCCCCGAAACTTATCAGCATAGAAATTGATCCTGAATTTATAGGCAAGGTAATCGGTCCGGGCGGCAAGACCATTAAGGGCATACAGGAGCAGACAGGTGCTACAATTGAGATAGAAGAGGACGGCACAATATTTATAAGCTGTTTTGAGGGCACAGGTCACCTCGAGGCTAAAGAGATTATCGAAGGTATGACACAGCCGCCGCAGGTCGGTAAATTATACCCGAAGGCGAAAGTCGTTTCAGTGAAGGACTTCGGAGCTTTTGTCGAGATAGCTCCCGGCGTAGAGGGACTTTGTCACGTCAGCGAGCTTGCCGAAAGCTATGTGAAGAATGTCGCCGATGTCTGCAAGGTCGGTGACATAATACCCGTTAAGCTTATTGCAATCGATGAGCAGGGACGTCTCAAATTATCACGCAAGGCGGCGATTGCTGAAATAAACAAGGCAAAAAAACAGGACGAGAGTAAAAAGCAGCAATAACCAATTGCTTTTGAACGCGGAATTTTTTGGATATTTTGGGCCGGCTTGACAGGCAATTTACACCGCTGATAAGGCGGTCCTGAAATTTTCTATTATATGTTCTTATAATCCGGGCTGATTGACAGGTGCCAGAATGGACAAGAGTTTCGGACAGGAACAAATTGGCAATACGATGCTTGTCGGGCAGCTTGCACACGAGATAAAGAACCCGCTTTCGACGATAAAGATAAATCTGAAGCTCATCATAGAGGACCTCGAGGCCCTTAAGGCAAAATGCGATGACAACAAGCTTGCAAGCGCCGAAAGAAAAGCTGCTATTATAAAAAAGGAGGCGGAGCGGCTGGAGGAAATACTCGACAGCTTCTTAAGATACACCGAAAAAAGCGAGCTGCACCTCGAGGACACGGACATCAATGAGCTTGTCGGGGATATGGTAGATTTTTATTCGCCGCAGACTTACAGCCATTCGATAATAATACGAAAGCTCCTGTCGCAAAATAAGCTTGTCTGCAAGATCGATGCGAATATGTTAAAGCAGGCGATATTGAATCTTTTTATCAATGCTCAGAATGCGATGGAAAACGGGGGAGAACTTTTGATACGCACCGAGCAGCAGGCAGATTTCGCAATCATCCAGATAAGCGATACAGGGGTCGGGATACCGGCAGAACAGATTGAGAGGATTTTCGAGGGACATTCTTTTCGACCGGGAGGGCGTGGAGTGGGACTTCAGACTGCAAAGAAGATTGTCGAATCGCATAATGGTATAATAGAGGTGCATAGCGAAGTCGGAAAAGGGAGCTGTTTTACTATAAAGCTGCCTTTGAGCGGCGGAAAGAGCAGTTAGGAAATTTGATGACAAAAGAAGGCATCATTCTGGTGGTTGATGATGAGCGGGCACACGCCGACGGGATTGTCGAGGCACTGGAGAAGAACTGCGAAAAGGCAATGGCTGTTTACAGCGGCAAAGATGCGCTCGAGGTGATACGCAGCCGCAAATTCGATGTCATTATTACAGATTTGAAATTGGAAGGTGACATCGACGGGCTTGAGATACTCGATGAGGCAAAAAGGATTCATCCTGATACTGAAGTCATTTTGATTACGGCATATGCAACAATCGATACCTGCAAGGAGGCAATAAGAAGAGGGGCGTTCGATTATCTGGTTAAGCCGATAGATATTGACCAGCTTAGGACGCTTACGGAACAGGCGTACAGACGAGCGCATCTTTCATCCAGCAGAAAATTTGCGGGCCGTGAAAACGAAAAAGGAGGATTCCTTTTCGAAGGCGTTATCGGCAAGAGCCGAAAGATTCAGGGCATATTCGAGATGCTCAAAAGGATATCGGTGACGAATATTCCGGTTTTAATTGAAGGGGAATCGGGGACGGGAAAGGAATTGCTTGCGAGGGCGATACATAACAATTCGCCGCGTGCGAATAAATCGTTTAAGCCTGTCAATTG
>JBFZBH010000002.1:0-16823 GCA_041308525.1 Phycisphaerae bacterium
AATTCCAAAGGGTCGGAATGACTTTGCGGGCCAGGCCAAGCATCACACCGGAAAAGAACGTTGATATGATAGTCAACATAATCCTTGCTCAGCTTACAACTGAGCTTGTCAATGATCAGCCAAAAAGAAAAGAGATGGAAACACAGACAAATATGATTGTCCAGGATGGCCAGACAATTATGCTCGGCGGAATCCTCTTCCAGCAGGATTCTGTCATCAACAGGAAAATTCCGCTATTGGGTGATATCCCGTTTATAGGCAGTGCTTTCCAGCACAATGAGACTGAGGTTGCCAATTCTGAGCTCATTGTGTTTATTACTCCCCACGTTATTGACTCGGAAACGAGTGACGAGGCCCAGCAGATACTCAAAGAATCCCGAGAGAAACTCGACGAAGCAATGAAGTCGCTTATGGAAGTGACCCAGAAAAACAAATCAGAAATTGAGAAGATTTCGGCTGAATAGCGATTCTCAATCTGAGCAAAAGCATGCTCTGCGGCATTCCGGTTCCCGCTTGAGACAGAAATGAAATTTTTCTGCTTCAGCAGAACGAAATGCAATGGTAATATTCTCACAAGGATATGTGCTTTTGATATCCGCAAATATTATGCGACTATCAGATTTTCTGCTTAAATAAATCAGGAATTCGGAACAAAGCAGTTTTCGGCTGGACATATCCTAAAAAAGCCATAGAATATCAAATATCGAACGCAAATCTTTCAATCGTTCTGCAGGAAAAAAAGATGTTTGATAACTTCATAGGCGAAAAAAGACCGCTGGGCTGGGCATTGCAGTTCTGGCCGGTCCTGGTTTTGTCCTTCGTGTTTGCATTTGCCGCCACCTGGTTATGCAGAAAAATTGCTTTGAAACTGGGAATTGTGGACAAGCCCGACAATAAAGTAAAAACGCACAAGGAACCGATAGCATACCTGGGCGGCATCGGAATTTTCACCGGGCTTGCTGTCGGAACCTTAGCGGGAATTTATTGTTTGAATGGCCAGGAATATTTTGCCGGTGCATTAAAATGGCTTCTTGGTATCCTTGCCGGTGCAGCAATTGCCTGTTTTACAGGAGTCATCGACGACATCTTCGATTTGAATCCAAAAAAGAAATTTTTGGGTGAAATGCTAACGGCTGTACCTTTGATTATAGTCGGGATAATACCGGCTGTTGTTTACAGTGCTGATTATTCCGGTTCTAACTTTACACGAACTATCGAGTGGATACTGGCGGTATTTATAACTCTCTTCTTTGTTCTCAGTTCAACAAATTCTCTGAACCTGCTCGACGGTCTTGACGGCCTTTGCGGCGGCGTGACAGCTGTCATTGTATTTGCCCAGCTTATTCTTGCTGTTCACATCTCGACGTGGAATTCCAGCGATGCAGGAAATGCGGTAAGGATAATAATTTGCCTGGGACTTCTGGGCGGAGTATGCGGCTTCCTCCCCTTCAACCGCCACCCTGCGAAGATTTTTATGGGTGACGCCGGTTCAGTGATGCTGGGATTTACAACAGCGGCGATTATGATACTGTTTGCTGAAAACGAATGGCGGTGGTGGATGGCCTCTATAATTATTTTTGCGCTGCCGATTCTCGATACGGCAACAGCGCTCGTCAGGAGGATATTAAACAAAAGGCCCCTTTTTGTTTCTGACAGGGGCCATATTTACGACCAGATGATCGACAGGGGAATATCACTTAATAAGACTGTCAATATCTGTTATTTAATTTCGGCTGTTTACGGCCTTATCGGAGTGACTTTCAGTCTTGCAGGAACTATTTATGCCTTGATTGCATATGCAGCGGTATTTGCCGCTTCGGGAATTGTGATTTGGAGGATGGGATTTCTCGAGATGGAAGGCCTCAGGGGAGCACACCGTAAGCAGCAGGACAATCAGACCTTCTGAAAAAAATCAGTCAAACCTGTGTAGATGTTGCTTTTAATGCCGTGGTTGTAAATCTGGCAGAGAAGAGTAAAGCCGCATTTTTCGTAGAGCCTGTTGGCAGGCTTATTGTCTGCTGCGACAAGAATTTTAATTTTTTCAATCTGTTTTTTCCGGCAAATTTCAAAACCTTCCCGCAAGATGGCCTGCGAGATGCCTTTGCCTCGCTCTTCTTCGACGACAACAGTTGACAAAAGCTCACCCTGCACCTGAAGACTTTCTTTTTTTGTCCTTACGGGATAAAGAATCGTTTCGGCGATATTGCGAATTTGCCTGTACGAAAACAGTCTTCCAGCAAGAAGCGTTGCGAAACGAAATCCTTTTTTCAAAAAGATGTCCATGTAAAGGGCAGATGTGTCGGCAGAAAAAGCAGCGAAACCGATAATTTTATCGTCCCTTAAAGCAACAATGCCGAAACCATTTTTGCTTGTTGCAATCGATTGATATACAGCGGTTAAAAATTTAATTCCGAGTGTACTTATAAAACCTGTTCGTATCCCCTTGATGTGCATCTCTGCGACACGACCGGCATCAGGAGCAATCAGTTCACGTATGTGCAGCTGGCCGGGGCCCGATGGAACGACAGCCTTCGGTTCCAATGTTAAAACAGCCCTTTGGCTGTCACAGGCTCGCCTTATATTCTCCTGCCTTAAAACACCGCTGACCTTGTCCAATGTGCTGTTTTGCCATTTATTTTCAAGCGACCAGACGGCTTTTCTGAAGGGGTATGCCGACTTTACAGCTATTGCGAATCTCGAACTGTAATGGACATTTAGAACGGCGAATTCCTTTGTGAAACCGAATTTGTTTATAAAATACTCCTGGACCTCGCTTTTATGATAAATACTCCTGCAGCCGTCCAGCGCATATTTGAAATGCCGCTCATTGAGATAGTGCGTGAGCATTTCTGCGGTAAGAACGTAACTGGAATAATCAGAAAGAAATGCAGGGTCGTACCAGATACTTTCCCAGAACACCGCATCATCCTGAATATAATTCTCAGAATATCCCACAAGCTGCGTGCCGGAGAAGACACCGAAGAATTCAAGTACTCCCGGCACAATAGACGCTGCGCCTATCTTTTTTTCAAAGACCATGCGGGACGGCAAAAACTCTTTGCTTCCGTATCTGGTTACAGCCTTTGCACATACCTCGTACCCCGATGCCAACACTTCAGCCGGACTTATCGGCCGCGATATTAGGCGCTTATATCCTCTGCGGATTTTACTGCGGGTATTTGAGCTGCACTGCTCAAGCGACCAAGTCCCTTTCCTGAGGATATACCACCATTGGCTGGCGGCCTTCATTCCGTATCTGCTCGGCCACCTAGCGAACGGTCTGCCAGATACTCTGACCACCTCGCGAGCCATTTCCTCAGTTATACCAGGACAGAGGTGCGGCAGATATGCGGGCACCATAAATCCACCGTAATCGTGCCAGTCGATATCATCAATTCTAATAACATAGCTGCCCTGCTGCTTTAAAAGACAGGCATACATATTGTTGTCAGATTCTTGGGGCATCTGCTTGATATTTACGGGTTGACTTGTAAGTTCATTTTTCATTTCTGAGCTGCACTCTGTTCTTTCGGGCGATCGATCCAGACGCTTACCTGTTCATCAGAGATTTCCCTGAAGTTCCAGCCGCGGCGCTGAAAAAAAGTCATGCTTGCGATATTGCTCTTTAAGACTCCGCCGCGCACCCGTACAGCTCCTTTTTCAAAAACCCTTTTTACATAGTAATCAATAAGTTTAGCAGCATTGCCTCCGCCGCGAAAATCGCTGTGTACACCGATACCCAGGCATACATCCTCAATCCCCCCAGGTGCAGGGACACCTGCATCAGCCAGAACGGAGTCATATCCTCCCAGGTTTAAACCTCTTTGCCCCCATAATCTCGCAAAAAGTGATTTCCATACAGCTGCGTTCGTAAATAAACCTTTAAGAACACTGAAAGTGAACTTCAAATAATATCGCTTCAGGAACCTTCTTTTGATACCAGCTTTGGTTGTTCCGAAGGCAAAACCAGCGATACGTCCCGAGGCAGGCTCTTCCAAAACTGCTGCGTAGCTTTCAGGTTCTTCGGCATACATTGCATAATAGCATTTCAAAACGTCGGGACTTAAGGCTGAAAAAAGAGATGTCTCGCTTGTGAAACAATTCCTGTGAACTTCAACAACCCCATCCAAATCACTCAACTTCATATCACGGACATGTAATTGTTCTTTTTCTTCGGCCACTTTTTTCCTTTAATGTGAATAACAATATTCGAGTGAAATTATAAAATATGCTGTTCCCGACGATTATACACCCACGATAAAACAGACATTTGTTGTTGCTGTGCCGCCGATGTTTAATGTTGCGGCTTTTTTAGCGCCGGCAACCTGATAATCTCCTGCCCTATTTGCAACCTGTTTATAGGCATCGAGAAGCTGCCTTACCCCCGTTGCCCCGACAGGATGACCGCAGCCGATAAGGCCGCCGGAAGGATTTATCGGCAGCTTGCCCTCCATCTCTATTGTTCCATCTTCAATTGCCTTCCAGGACTGACCCGGTTCAGTCAGACCGAAATGGTCGATTGCCATATACTCTGAAGTAGTGAAGCAATCGTGTGTTTCAATGACATCGAGCTGACGGCAATCCGCAATTCCCGAACGTTCATAAGCATCCAATATAGCTTTGCGTGTCTGAGGCAGAACATATTCATTATCCTGTGAATCGGAAATCTTTTTCGCAAACTCCATCGATGCAGTCGTATGTCCCCAGCCGAGTATAACAGGAATATCTTTCAGCTTTGCGCCTGTCTTGCGAGCATATGTATCAGCAAATTTTTGTGATGCAAGGAATAAACAAACAGCACCATCGGTAATCTGTGAGCAGTCCGTCACTTTTATTCTGCCGCTGACAACAGTATTGTATTTGCCGATTGCCTGAGCGTGCTCGAGGTTCATAAACCAGCTTCGTGTCTGGGCATTCGGATTTTTCTTTGCGTTGCAGTAGTTGATGTCTGCGATTCGGGCAAGGTATTTGTCATCAAGACCGTATCTTTTATCATATTCATCGCCAAGTTTGCCGAAAAGCGTCGGGAACGGGAACTGAATCCCCTTACACTCTTTCTCATACCAGGCGGCTGTCCCAAGAAAGTTTCCACCCTCAACGGCATCGGCGGTTTTCATTAGCTCGACACCGATAAGACAAATTAAATCATATAAACCAGCCTGAATATATGCAGCAGCAGAAAGTGCTGCCACCGCACCAGAGGCGCAGGCATTCTCGAACCGAATAGTGGGAATGCCGGCAAGGCTTTTATCAAAATCAACCGTGAAGGCACTAAGATGCCCCTGCCTGCAATACAGCTCGGCTGCGAAGTTCGATACAAAGACAGCATTAATCTGCTGCGGTTCGATGTTCGTATTATAAATCCCACCCTGGTATGCCTCCCGCATCATCGCGGAAATATGCTTATTCTCCCTCGCCCAGTTTCGGGCAAAATCCGTTTGATAACCACCTAATATATATACCCTGTTTTCACTCATAAAATATTATCTTTCTTTAACATCAGTGAGCGACGAAAAATTTGCCCGATTTTAATATAGCACCAGCAGCATCCTGCACATCTTCGAGCCAGTCGGGAACTGCAAGTGAGTGCTGTTTCAAAAGTTCTCTGACAACTTTGCTGCCGCCGAGCATCGTCAATATCAGGCTTGGGGGCGCCCAGTGATAACCGCCTGACATTACTCTATCAATGCCATCGATACCGTATTCGAGCCTGGTTACCTCGCCGATTCTGGAGTATGAATAGGAAATGTAGGTGCAGAGAATATTCATAACAATCTGTGCTTCTTTGCAATCAGCCGATTTGATTACATCAAAAGCTTCTCTGTACATCCCTATATGGATGAGATGTTTTGCCTGCTCTACAAAATCGACATTTGGCTCTCTCGAATCTATGTATTGGAAACTCGAAGGGTCGAAAAACATCATTCTGCCGTCCTCACCTTTTTTATAGAAACCGCTTCTTGTCTTATTGCCGAGAAGACCCTTTTCAATCATTTTTGTTATATAATCCGGCAGAATGAAACTATCGTGCATTTCGTCCTTTGTATTTTTCCTGATGCTATCTATGATTGCAGCATAAATATCCAGACCGATTAAATCAATCGTGGCCAATGGCGACATAAGCCGTCCAGTATAAGGCCCGATTAAATAATCCATCATCTCCACTCCATAGCTGCTGACAAGATCGGTTATCTCGCTGAAAAGCAGAAATGCAATCCTGTTACCTGCAAAGCCCGCGATATTTTCGACCTCGATGATATCCCGACGAAGCCTGCGATTTAAAAAATCTTTCATATAATTATAAATCTGGGGCTGTGTAAAATGTGTGCCTGTAATTTCACAGGCAGGCATCCTCGCAGGCGGATTATAAAAATGGGTCGATAGAAATTTCTTTTTAAAATCATCCGAGCGGCCGCTGACAAGCTCATCAAGAGGCAGACTCGAAGTCGTAGTGCTGATAATAGCCTGAGGCTTCAGGGACCCATCGAGCCTTTCATACATCTGATGTTTGATTTCTGCCTTTTCCGTCACTGCTTCGATTACCCAGTCTGCTTTAGTCAATGCCTCCTTGAGCAGACTTTCGTAATCGCCACAAATGATATTTCGGCTTATAACTTCTGAGCGAGCCTGTTCTATGGCCCTGCTTAGACCTTTTTGTGCTCTCTGTTTTGTCCGGCTCAGCAGATAGACATTTATCCCTTCCTGGGCAATTATACCTGCGACGAGGCTGCCGACCGTTCCTCCGGCGCCGAGGATCGCAACATTTTTAATATCTTTTTCCATTTTCAGTGATTTAACAGAACTATTGTGATTATAAAAAACAAGGAATAATGGACAAACACCTGATTTCAGGTTCTCGTGAGCCGTATTATCATTGTCTGGGCATACGCCAGACAGTTATCACCCCCCCCTGCCGCAAATCACAGGTAGCAAGAAGCTGTGAATCCGGCGAAAATGCAATTGCACTTACGAGTTTGTGGGGCGGAGTTTCGCCGAATACAAGCTTGCCGGATTTCGTATCCCAGATATAAATCATCCGAAATACAACCGCACCTAATAAACGACCGTCACTGCCGATTTTGACACTCTGAATATTCTGGTCTTTTATCGTGCTGCTGTTTGCTTTTGCAGCCGATAGACGCCGTGAAATATCACCGCTCTCGCAATCGAACTGATATACCGTGCTGTCGGAACCTCTTGTATAAATCTCCTTTCCGTCCGGAGAGAATACACAATTGAAAAACACCTCCGGCTGAGGCATCTTTTTTTCCCATAAGAATTTCTGTTCCTTAACATCGCAAAGCGCGATCCAGCCGTTTGCGGAGATGGAACCGCAGACTGCTGCAAGTCTGCCGCTATTTGAGACCGCAAGACTCATCCTCGATATAACAGGCAAGGTAAAGGAAAACTCATTAACAAAAACAAGATTGTTCGAATCTGCACGATATGAACGGAACCGGCAATCAGCAATACTCTGCGACTCATTGTCATGCCTGAGCAATAAAATAACTGTCTTCCGGTCGCTGCTAATGCCCAGGTTTGCTTTATTCATTTCACCATCTAAAAATATTTCCTGACTGACTTTGCCGGTCGATACATTTATCACAGCAAGCGTCCTGGGATTATCCTTGTTTACCGAGACAGCAAACCGATTGTTAAGCAAAACTGTTTCATCAGATAACACGCGGGCAGTCCGGATACTCTGTTTCAAGTCGTTCCAGTCCCAAACATAGATTCGGTCATCCAGTGTAACCGCGGCCAGACAGCTCCCGTACGTATTGAGCGACGCAAAGCCGTTGTTGAAAGGCACCTGAATTTCTTCCTGACGAGTCGAAAGACGATTGGCGACAAACATTATGATTATTACGGCCAAAAAGATTACAGCTACAAACCGCAGCGGAAACTTTTTCTTTTCAGCCTTGCTACTCACTTTTCACCTCTAATCAATAAACCGCTATGAACCGCATTATACTTCTGCAAGATTATTATACGTTTCTATAACTATTTGGCAAACTCTCTTCTCGTCAAATTCAGCCCTGGCCCTGTCGAAGCCGGCCTTCCCCATTTTTCGGCGCAAATTTTCGTCCTCTATCAACTGATTTAATGCCTTCTCGAGAGCGGCAACATCTCTGAGCGGAACCAAAAAACCATTAAGACCATCCGTAACGACCTGTCTGCATCCGCGGATATTTGTAGCTGCAACCGGAAGCCCCATCGCGGCGGCCTCTATAGCTGACCGTGGAAAACCTTCCCGCCAGGACGGTAATGCATAAATATCCATACAGGCCAAACACTGCGGAATTTCATCTACGTCACGGCTGCCGAGCCATCTGGTCCGATGTTCTATCCCGTATTCCTGAAATGTCCGACCAGAGATCCTGTCCGGTTTTTCGGGTTCTTCAGGCCCAATGATTACCAGCCAGACATTGTCTTTTTTTACAATTATATTTCTCAATGCCTCGAACAATTCGAGAAACCCCTTCTCACGAACAAGCCTTCCAATTATACCGACGACAATCGCATTCTGAGGAATACCTAACCGGTCGCGCATCTGTCTTTTGAAATCGCCGTTAAATCGCGACGGATCAAATTTGGATAAATCTACTCCATTACCCAGCAGCTTTATTTTTTCCGGCCTGCAAATTCCAAGTTCGACCGCCGTTTGGATATCTTCCGGATTCTGGCTTAAAATAACCGACGAACATTTTGCGGCTATACGTTCCATTGTTATATAGAACTTTCTTGCTGCCGGCTTCATATACTCATGAAAATAGAAGCCGTGAACCGTATTTACAATCACCGGAACGCCGGCGAGCTTTGCGGCAAGCTGTCCGAGCAGGCTGCATTTAGGCGTATGCGTGTGGACAATATCGATTTTTTCCACCTTAAAATACCGGTACATCTGCCACATAGCCCTTAAATCGCTTAATGGGCTTATCTTTCTTTTTATCGTAACCGGATGCATCTTTATTCCGGCCGAGACAAGCCTGCCGAAATAATCTCCTCTGGTGCATATCCCGTGTACGACATAGCCTGAATTTTGCGCGGCTTTAAGCTGGGCAAAAATAAGGCTGCTCATTGTCAAATCAGCTGCGGTTACAACACATAATCGTTTATTGCTCATGAACTCCATCACTACCATCTGTGTGAGGATACGAAGAATTACTCTCCGTGCTATCGAACCGTTTCCGGATTAAGCGGGCGGGATTACCAGCCACAACCGTACAGAACTCCACATCTTTTGTAACAACTGAATTTGCTCCCACAACAGCACCGTCATGAATCGTTATGCCCTGCAAAATAACTGTTCCAGTGCCGATCCAAACATCACTGCCAATGGAAACCGGCTTACATACATATCCACTGTCAATTATTGTTTTGTCCGGAACATCAAACTTGTGCTGTCCTGTGATGATCGAACAGTTGTGCGCAATCCTCGTATTGTCGCCTATTTCAATCCCCCCTATTGCATCAATATAACAAAAATCATGTATGGTGACATTTTCACCAATTCGGCAGTTTTCGAGCCAGTGAAGCATGCAGCCCGGAAAAATGAGCACCTTTTTGCCGCACGATTTTGCCAGCCTGTTTACGCATAAGTACCTCATGCCGTATCCGATGAAACTGTCGGACCATCTGAAACATCTCAACAGGATTCTTGCGAGACAGGCCGGAACAATCCGAAAGAAAGCCACAGCCGGACCCCTCAGACAATTAAAAGTTTGAAACTGTTTTTGTCGGCTTCGAGTCATAATATTTTTCAGCTTCTTATACAGACCATCTTTGCCAGATCATACAAAACCTGAGCCTGACGGTCGGCACTAAAATCTTTGGACTTCTCATATGCATTGCGCGCCATCTTTGTGTAAATATCCTCACGAGTTGCCAGAATTTTCAATTTTTCCTTTATCATATCTATATCGGCAGGATTAACAAGAAAGCCTTCGACACCGTCCGTAATGACCGGCTTGATATAATCCAAATCGGCGGCAATTATCGGAAGCCCCGCAGACATAGGCTCAATTGCTCCGAGAGGCAATCCTTCTGAAAAACTTAAAAGAAAACCGGCATCACAAGCCCTGTACCTTTCCCATAACTCTTTTCGCGATTCGATGCGCCCGAGAAATTCCACTTGTCCGTTCAATTGAAGACTATCCGTAAGCTGTTTGAGGTCAGGCAGAAACCCTCCCTGGCCGGCTATGACGACGCGAACCATTATGTTTTCTTTCTTCAAAAGTGCAACTGCCCGTAAAAAGCTCTGTATGTTCTTAAATTCATTAATCCTGCCTGCAAAGATGGCAGTAAAAACGTTTTTCTTCGGCTGATGCGGGGGGCTATAATATTCCGAAGCCAAACAGCTGTCAACAAGCTGATAAACGTTTCTTCCGGCTGGCGCATATTTTTGTGCTATCGATTTAGTCACTCCGCAAAGGACATCACAGATAGAAAAATGTCTTGCATTTGTTTTTTCAATCCAGCGGGCAACAGGCTTTCTTAAAAATGCGACCGGTATATGACTGGGATTCTTTTCAGGCTCCATTCCGAATTCGCCCAGTGCGTTTCCAATGGATGGCTTGCGATATTTTTTTACCACTGCCATAGAAACACAGGAAATTGTGCTGGCAAATCTCATCAGGCAAACATCACTTTGACTGACAGCTTTCTCAGCCTGAATCAAAATATGCTTTCTGAAAAAAAACTGTCCAAGGGGACCTTTGAAATAAGGAACGCCGAAAAAATTAATTTTCGGATTATTGATTAAATCCTCTTTCGGAATCCCCGAGAGGTCTATCTGCTGCAGCCTGCAGACAAAATTGACAATCTCAAATCTCTCTGCCAGAGGATACAGCATCGCCCTGCGCACATTCGAAGACGAATAGAAATTGCCTTTTCCGTCCGTGATAAATTTAGAGTCTGCAAAAATACTTAAACGCATTCGCTTGTCTTCTGCCTCGCATGTTCTTTAGCCAATCATACGGACGGAAAGAACCTCTATGGCAGGTTTGCCATCCAGAGATTGCATAATTTTTGGGCCGAGACTTTGATGTCAAAGTTCTTCACGGCATGCTCTCTGCATTTTTCTGCTATGACTTTTCTTTCCGACGTATTATTAATCAGCCTGTTCAGTTCAACCTCAAATGATTCGAGATTAAAACTGTTAAAAAGCTGTTTATGAAGATCCTTCGGGATTATTTCTGATATTTCCGGAATATTCGATGCAACAATCGGCAGGCCGCAGGCCATCGCCTCTATAAGAGAATTCGGCATACCCTCATAAATAGAAGGGTAAAAGAATATATCCATCGCTGCAAGCATCCGCGGAATATCTTTTTGTTTACCTGCAAGAGTTACCGAACGGCTTATCCCGTAATGCTCTATCAATTCCCGAATCTTTTTTTCCAGAACGCCGTAACCGACGAGCAATAAATGCGTATTGCTGTTTTCGCGATTAACACGTGAGAATACCTCCAGCAGGACAGGGTGATTTTTGGCTTCGTGAAATCTTCCAACATTCCCTATCACAATCGAATTTTCAGGTATCCCCAGTTCCTTTCTTATGTTGTTTCCTGAATGACCGGGAGAAAAATCATCGAGGTCAATACCGTTATGAATTACCTCAAACAGCGATGAATACGGCTGTTCAGGATAAAAAGAAGACAGCACCTGTCTGGTATTGCCAGCAATTTTAGAGGCATAATTTTTTGTCAGCCTGTGCATCGCAGCAGAATATAAATTTTTAGATACAGACGGCTTAAAACCTGAACGGGTGCTGCGGTACATTGCTATTCTGCTTTTAACGCCGCACATTTTCCCGGCCATTAAACTGGGGCCGGCAAAGTCACCTCTGAAATCACAAATCACGTCTGTGTGCAAATTTTTAATTAACTTCTTCAGTCTGCTGATATATGGTATCTGAAGATACGATGAAGGACAAAAAACAGTCTGAACATTCAATGCATTCAATTCGTCCTGGTACCAGTTTGTGTTTCGCCCGGTGCATACGATTGTCACTTTGAACTTTTCCCGGTCTATCGAGCGCAGGACGTTCATGATATAAACTTCAAGGCCTCCTGTTTCAAGCGCTGTGATTATGAGTAAAACGTTTATGGGATTGTCCAAGAGATATGAATCCTTTCCTGACAGCAGTTCCATTAGTCAGCAAATTTGTCTGCGATTAGCGGCGAGGCATTATCGTCAGTTCTTGAGGATCTTCTTCATTTTCACTGCCGTAGAACATATTGAGCATCAAACCCAGAACAAGCACCAGAAAATATACCGGCGTAACAAGGCTGACGTGGTCACGAATAATCTTAATCGTAGGCGCCAGGATTCCGAGAAAAACAAACGCCGAAAACGCCGATGGTTTTTTCGCAAACCATATCATTGTCCTTTTAATCAATAATCCGAAGAACATCATTTCCATAAATGCGCCTGCAAAGCCGAAATTAAGATAGCCTTCCGTGGGAAGTGAAAAGCCCAAACCTGCCTGACCCGGGCCCAAAATCTCAGTAGTCAGCCAGACAGCGGGTGCAGGCCTTAAAAAACCAAGCCTGTTTAAATAACCCTGTAGAAACGGAACAACATGAACGACCGCATCGATCCAGGAAAGACCGTACCAATAAGACTGCTGACTCGGCACAAGCATAGATGTCATATTTGCATTCCTGTAAATGCCGCCGGCTTCCGCCAAAGGTCCGGTTGCCCACTGAAACTGCCCCTCTTCCCTTGCGTATTGCAATTCGGAATACATCTTTCCAGGGGAAAATGCATACCCCCTGACAATCTTCATTGCTGCAAATAATACCAGCACAGCAGTTCCAAATATTACAAGCGTCCTGACTTTATAGGGCTTGATAAAATAATGCCGTGATACCATCAGGCTCAATAATATTAAAAAGACAGGCCCGCGGTCTCCTTCGAAAATCAATAAGGAAACGATAAAAATTACCATATATAAGACAGCCTTGGCATGAAAAAGCTTTCGAAACCTCAAGCTGCTGTAAACAATATAGATGACCAGCCCCAGTAAAAAAACCTGCATGCTTCTTGCCCAAATCATCGCCCACGCACCGCCTGCAAATTCAGCCAACCGGGCCACCGCTGTATATCCATACTGGCGAAACACACTCAAGCCGACACTGAACAATGTTACAAGGTGCATCATTAGACCGATACACATCAGAGCGATGCCGGCACTTGCCCATCCGCCGGTCGGAATCTGAACCTTTAATAAAATATCCACCGGGGCGTTCCGCAGAGAGAAAAATTCATAACCGAATATAAATCCTATTAAACCAACATTTATTATCAGCATACTGGCTGGTATGCTGGACCGAGAGAAAAATATCCAGTCGGAATACTCGGCTAATCCGAAAGACCAAAGCACAAGGTACGCAGTATGGAAAACTGTATAAATGGAAATAAACGCGATATCCGGCGCCAAAAGATTCGCTGTTCCGCCATCTCGGAACCTTTTTATAACATGCACAACCAAGACAAAATAATAAAGCAAAAGAGAACAGATTATATAATTTCGCCATGAGCTCCATTCGGCACGGTAAACCATATATGCAATCAATGAGGCAACGCAAAGCCAGCATATATATACGAAAGAGACACGGCTAAGCACATCATATCGAAACTTCCATATTTCAACAGCATCCTGCTCGGGCTCAGCAACGAAAATATCATTATCTGTTAATACCGCTGTTTCCATTTTTAAAATTTTTCCTTCTGATAATACTTCGTCCGGTAATCTTTTTACCGGTCAGCTTTTTGAGGCGGATATTTTCGCTTCGCCTCATATCTAAGAAAAGCCCTCTTGGTATTTTTAGTTACTTTACCAAAAGCCGCCTTGAAATCCTTCAAAATACCATATAATAAAGGCGAACGGCCTATAATCCTGCGTAATAAACTTCTTTGAGCATTCCCTGCCGCAAAGGTGTTATTTTGCAGTCTATAAACAGGGTCTTTATTAAATTCGACAGATTTTCCCATGTCCCTTAGAAACTCTGCCATTCTTCTAAACGAAGCAAGCCAAAGCCACTTTTCATAAGGTATAAATCCATAAGGGCCCTTTCCATTGCCGCCCTCGCGTACCTGATTGGCCAAATACTGTATCCTTTCTGCATTAAAAATACCTGTTTGTTCGAACCACTCAGGTTCAACATATCGGGAAATCTTTTCAAAAAGCGGCCCTGCTGTCCACTTCTCATACTCATGGAAATTTTTTATTAAACCTGATTTCGAACCTTCTGTCCTGCCGCTCAGTGCACGATTTGTTCTTGCCCACGGCAGCCTGGCAAGGGGCTCGGACAATTGCTCGAGCATTGCCGCATAAATATTATCCGTGCGCAATGCTGGATGTATTGACCATATATATCTGTAAACCTGCGGTGCCGTAAACATCTGGTAAGCCGTACATGAGGCGTTAATTACCGTCATCATATGCCCAAGCATGCCGCGAAGATAAAAACATACTGTTTCAAGCTCGCAGAGCTCAATTTTATTATGCTCAGAAGTGCGAGAATGCAACAGTTCGATATCTTGTTTTATCCCACTATATGCCTCCGCGGCAGCGTCACCATTCATCAGACCAAGCATATTTACAGGTCTTAAAAAATCCAGCTCAAGCAGGTGGCGGCCGCTTGCCTCGGCACGGCCAATCATATCACCAAAGGAGCCGATAAGAACCAGAGAATCGCGAGGAACTGATTGAAACCAGTTAAGACGATGAAGATGAACTGGGGAAATAAGACATCCCATACGAAGTGAAACATTTTCTACATTTTCCAGGAGATGTTCAGCAGTAAAATCTATATGTTGCCAGTCGAAGCCGAGTATTTTAGCCGTTCGACAGCCGTAAAACACATCGCGGCATTGCGGCAGTCCCCAAGTAACAGCAACAGGTTTTACATTAAGTCTTCCTTCATTTAAAAGTTTTTCAACAACAGCAGCAGCAATTCGGCTGTCCAACCCTCCCGAAAGAAGAATATAGATATGCTGTTTGCCCCTGCAAACCTCTTCGGCCTCGTCTGCGAGAAGCTGGCTGAATGTTGCTGCTATTTTATCGACAGGCTCCCATAAAAATCTGTGCTCAGGAACTTTCTCTAAAACCGGCTCATTATCCGTCCCGATCCGCGACAGCCACGGCAGGCGCTTGATCTCGTTGACCAACGTTCTGTCGCCGGTAGTATAACCGAATCCGAGTATTCCCATAATAGCTGAAACATCCCAGCTAAGCTTATTTGAGCTATCGCTGGCAGCTTCAATAAACTGATTATGCCATTTACCCCTATTGCTGCGGTATAAAGGCGGCTGATATAAATGCAAACTTGATTCTATTTCCATATGTTTTTTACTTCTCGAACAGCTTATTTCCGACCGTTCATTACGACTTCACATAAGCATATTAAAAATCACTGAGCCTTGCGCTTGAACAAGCTGAAGATTTGCTCCCTGTCGCCGTCTGACAGCGCAAAAAACCATACACAAACAATAAAAACAGCCAAGCTCGCAAGACCCTGCATAATAATCATAATAATCCCATTATAGGCGATAAATGTTCTTAACATCACAGCAGTCGCTGCCATCGGCACGGCACAGGCCAGCGCGCCGCCATAGGACCTTATCATATATTCAGACCATTTAATCCCGATTTGCAGGCAGGCATATATCGGTTGAAACAAAAAGCCGAATACAAATACTGGTATTGCAAAACCAACGGCTATCCCGATAAGCTTCATATCGAAGAATATGGCAAGAATCCAGGAAGCTGCGCCTATCACAGCTACGACCAATATCTGGCCCAAAGCAAGCCATTTGACAGAACCTGCCCCTATCAAAACAGAAAAAGGCACCCTCTGAGTTGTTCTTAAAAGGATTGCAGGCATCATAATTGCAAAAAGCACAGATGAATCTCCGAATCCCTTTTTGAACCATTCGAATAGGGGGTAGCCGTAAATCGCAACAAGAACAGCCATAGGAATGCACATAGCAGCACAGAATTTAGTGCCAGTTACTGTAAGTCTTCGCAGGGCATCGTGGTCTTTTAACGCTTTCTTAGTCCCTGCAACAGGAATAAGGGCGAATGCGAAACCGCCTGAAAAACGCTGCAAAAGATTCAATGCCAAAGCGGGCAAGGCCATAAAAGCAACGGCGTCAGCCCCGAACCAGCGACCGGCTAAAAATGTAGGTGCATTTACTATAAGCATAGTTGTAATTGCAGATAACATCACATAAAAGCTAAATCGCAGGATTTCCTTTACTGATGACTTTGTTATACTCTTGAAGCTGAATTTAAGCGCAGGGTACTGCCACTTTGCAAAGGTCCACATCAAAGCGGTTTCGAGCACTCCTCCTGCCAAAAAACATATTCCGATCGTCACAAGGCCGGAGTTTTCAAATGCCAAAAATAAGCCAACTATCAACAGCGCCCTTAATGCAATACTGGCTATTCCGATGATGCTTACAAGGTAATGTCTCTGCAGGCCGTATAAAATCGATTGCGGAACATAACCCCAAAACCTTATCGTTAACATCGAGCCGATGCATATTGCAAGTATAAAACCGCTTTTGTAAAGCTCGGCTGTTCCTTCAGTTATAAGGTGGGGGAGAAACAGGCCCAGGATCGTCATTACCACACCGCTCAAAAGCCCCAATCCTAAGAAAAAGGCCAAAGAGACTGAAATAATTGAATTCAATCGTTGTGTATCATAAACGACTGAAAACTGAGAGACATATCTGTTGAGAGTTGCGCCTATTCCAAGGTCGAGAAAAAGAATTGAACTTTGAAGGGCAATGACATACTGGAACATTCCATA
>JBFZBH010000003.1:0-15000 GCA_041308525.1 Phycisphaerae bacterium
GCATCCTGATTTGCAATAACCATGTTTGCCTTGAATAAAAGATCAAACGAAGCTTGGGCCATCATACTTCCCTGCCAGTTGAAATAAGGCTCTGCGTTCGGGTCATAGTTGCCGTGACAGGCGGCACAGGTTGCAGGATTGTTGAGCATTCCCGCCTCAAACGGCTGTGTGCCCGGCATATCAAAGTCCCGCAGCGTAGTTGGCACTCGCCCGCCCGCAGGTGAAACAATCGTAAAGACAGCATTGCTGTTATCGAATGCCGTATTAAACGAATTATCTGTAGCTTCCACACGAATCAGGGCCTGCGTCGTCGGCCGATTGGCAGGAAACCAGGTATAATTGCCGCTATTGGCCACTCCGGAGGCGATAAGACCAAAGGTCGCCCCATTATCAGTAGAAAGGTATATCTTAATCAAAGCGATTCCACCGGTATCTGTAGCTGTCCATTGAATCGTGGTTGGGGCATTAGCAGTAAGAGTCTGACCGCCATTGGGAGTTATCACCGTAACTGAGGGCGGTGTCGTATCCGCACCCGTCGTGGGAGTCAGGTGATCCTGTATGCTGGAAATGACTACGCCGGTTACACTTCCGACATTGGAGGCCGTTAACCCAGGGAAAGTTGGCGTATTTACATAGAGGGTTCTATCTTTAATTTCCACGTCGTTGGTGTATCCATCTGAATCTGAATCCATCCAGCCGAGAGCTAAAATCTCTGCCGCTGTCTTATTAGGGGTGCCCTGCACAGCCAATCCATATGGATTACGAGTCCCGCCCCCGCCAAAAGCATAATGGCACACTCCGCAGTGAGACGTCCCGCCGATTTTATCAAGTATCGTGTTTGATGCCGTTGGATATGCTGTTAAAAATTGCGTTTTATAGGGATTTCGCGCAAACACGGGAATCGCCGGAAAACACAATATTAACAGCACCAGGCACAAAAACAAAAATTTTTGATTTGAAAATTTCAGGTTTGCTCCCGCCTCCGCGAAAATGGTTGGTCGTTTTGTATCCATATCACCCCACAATTTCTTCGATTGTTTCCTATTCCCTCCGCAAGATTGCTTACAAAACCCAAATTGCAGTATAACGAAAACATTTTACCTATACCTTTGGGAAATGTCAAGACAAAATACTGAAACTTGAGTTTTTTTAAGACCGCCGGCCCTATTCGATTACGGAATATCCTTTTCCTCTTGCTTCTGAGGCGATTTGCTTCATAACAACGGGTAAATGCTCATCTGCAAGAATTGGTCCCGTCCCGTTACCCCTGTAAATAAAATTCCTGACCTTGGACTTTATATGCCCCGGCGGGCTTGCCTCGAGACGAAGTTTGAAACCAGCCGCTGTGAACTTCTCGAGTTTCGGAACAGCAAGGCACTCTGCCTTCACATCCATACATACGTTTGGAACAATCGCAGGAGATACGCATCCATCCGCCCCGCCCACGTCGAGGTTCCGCAGCAACATCTGTACCGATACTGAGCCGCTGTACCACTTTCCGCGCACTTGCTCCGAAGCATTTCTTGCCGTTTCCTTCGACACAGCACCTAACCGTATTAGCTCATCTTCGAGTATTCTTGTCATTTTATCATTATATGCACCTGTCCCCTGCCCCACTGTCGCTGCAACCGCCCTTCCCCCTAATATCACTCCCAAAAGATTCGAATACGAATCTTCCCATGCAAACGCCGAATGAAATTCCGGAACCAGAAATGTCCCGTGTCCGTACCAGGTTATTATTTCGTGCCAGGTCGTAAGATACCAAGCAAAGTATTGTGCAAGCTCGTTCGATATTTCATTCATCAGTTTGTTTCTCTGTGCTTCCGCCATTACATCGAAACCAGCCGGGTATGTTATAACAGTGTGAAATTGAGTCGGGTCATAACTTAAATTAAAATTCCATTCCTTCTGGCCCGCTGAAAGTTTCCCTCGACAGAAATTATAGAGATAATATACGTGGTCCGACCCGATTCGAAGATGCGCCAGGTCTATGTGTCCGCCCCTGCACGTATATACAATGCCAGTGCTCTCCCCTATCGACGAGCTGAAATTGTGATTTCCTATTGCATCTGCATTGCGGAAATTTACTCCAATAGAATTGGCCGCATAACACCCCGGACGAGGCTTTGGCTTGCCTGTAACACTGCATCCAGCTGAAGAAATTAGCATTGCCCCTGTTAACATAATTACTAAAACTTTGTATTTTTTCATAACCTGCCTTTCTTTAGAAAATAAAAGCAGTATTTTACTGCCCTGCCCCTCTTTAGCAAGAAGTAAATAACCACCAGATTGGGATGGGAAGGGAACATCGTATCCCAAGTAAACTGTGCAAAAACATTGACTTTATCAAAGAAATATGATATTATAATATTTGTATTGATCAGTCGTGTAACTGAGTGAGGAAATATTTACTGCTTCTATGGGGGGCCGGGGACAAGTGGGGTTTTAATGAACAAAATGAAGTCGTTCTGGCTGGCAGTTATAATAATCTGCCTAACACCTGTCTTTTCAATCGCAAACGTCACTCCCTTCAGACTTTTCAGTACCAATATGGTCCTGCAGCGCGGCAAACCTGTCCCTGTCTGGGGAACGGCCTCGCCGGGCGAATCTGTCACCGTTTCCTTCAAAGGGCAGTCTGTCTCGACCACCGCCGATTCACAGGGAAACTGGCTCGTCACACTCGCATCTATGAGTGCCGATGCTTCTTCCAAAACAATGACTATCACCGGCAACAACACTGTCAGTATTACCGGTGTTCTTGTCGGCGATGTCTGGATTTGCAGCGGCCAGTCGAATATGGCCTTCAGTCTCGGCGGCTGCAACCGTCAGGTTGACATCAATGCAGCAAACTACCCCGGCATCCGCACCTTCTGGGTCCCGCTCGTCACCTCCGATGTCCCTTTAAAGACTCTTTCCTCTGGAAGCTGGACTGTTTGCAGTCCAAGTACCGCGTCCGGCTTTTCTGCGACGGCTTTTTATTTCGCACGAAGCATCTATCTTGACCAGGGAGCGACTATTCCAATCGGCATAATTGTATCATCTGTCGGCGGAACGAGAATTGACCCCTGGCTTGCTCCTGATGGAGTTTACGATATTCCGGTTCTTAATCCTCTTTTAAGCCAGAGTGTCCTCCCTTACGGGCCTTTTTCTTTATTCAACGGGATGATTCATCCACTCGCCCCTTACGGCATCACCGGCGCAATCTGGTATCAGGGCGAAAACAGTGAAACTACAGTCCAGTCAACCGACAGCTATTTCCTTAAAATGAAGGCGCTCGCCCAGGGCTGGAAAAGACTTTGGGGCATGGACGACTTCGCATATTATTTCGTTATGATTGCAAACTGGGGCACCCTGCCATCCAGCAGCACGCCCGTTCTTTTCTCAGGCGGTTGGGATGCAGACACACGCCTTCAGCAGACAAACGCGATGGCGATTCCGCATTCAGGCATGGGTTCGGCCCTGGATGTCGGAGAGACTGCGGATATGCATCCGAAAGACAAACTCGATGTCGGCGAACGACTCGCAATGTGGGCGCTTAAAAATGAATATGGGCATTCATCTCTTTTGACCAGCGGGCCTGTCCTTAAGGATGCTATCCTTTCAGGCAGTTCTGTTATTTGCTCATTCGATTACGTCGGCAGCGGTCTTATGGTCGGCTCAAAAACCCCCTACCTGCCGACTCAGGAAGTCATCGGCGGCACTCTCGATAAATTTGTTATCGCAGGCACCAACAACGTCTGGTATGCAGCAAATGCTGTAATCGACACCAACAATAACACTGTTATTATGTCATCGCCTTCTGTTCCATCGCCTCGAAAAATTTCCTATGCCTGTTGGCAAAATCCTCTCGGCTGCAATCTATACAATCGCGAAGGCCTGCCTGCAGCACCGTTTCATATTGACGATATTACAATCCATTACACTATTACTGCCACAGCCGGCGCCGGCGGCTCGATAAGCCCCGCCGGTGTAACCTCTATGTTAAAAAGAATGACAAAGCTTTACACCATCACCCCCGACCCGAATTACTACATCTCCGATGTCCGCGTCGATGGCGTATCTGTCGGCTCGGTTAAAAACTATACATTCGACCCGATTTATGCCAATCATACAATCGAGGCCTTCTTCAGTACAACTGCTCCGACCTATACAATTACAGCAAGCTCCGGAGGCGGCGGAAGTCTTTCGCCTGTTGGTGATATCGTTGTCCCTCAAGGCGGCTCGGCTTCATTTACAATCACTCCTGAATCCGGAAATCTCACCTTCGTGACCGTCGATGGTGTTTCTCTCGGCCAGCGAAGTTCTTTCAGCTTCACGGATGTAAGGAATAATCACACAATCGCAGCCGTTTTTAAATGCCCCGTTACAGCAACCTCAGGCTTCGGCGGGACAATCTCTCCATTTGGCACCAGCCAGGCCTCTTACGGAACAGATAAAACCTACACCATTACTCCAATCTCTGGCTACAGTATTCACAGGGTCATCGTTGACGGCAACCACGTCGGCGCTGTCCCCAGCTATACGTTCAGCAATGTCACCAGAAGCCACACCATTACAGCTGCCTTTATTGCCAATGCGGGAATCGGTACTGGCAGCGTCCCGCAGACAAGCCAGATTATTTTTGCCTGCCTCGCAGATGTCCTGCCCGCAAGCGGAAATACAGGCGCCTGGCCTCTTTATATCCCCTCAGGCCAAAGTCTTGCCGTAATCGGCTCGCCCACAGCCGAGACAATCGACAGCAGAAGATATGAGAAAAATATGTATCTCGACGCGGACGGGTACAGATTCGGCAGTTCATTTTCTTCGCCGATTGCCTGCACAGGCGCAAGCATCGTCGCAGTTGCTCGCCCGATGCGCTACACTGTTGATGCTCCCTGGACCTCAATTGTCGATATCTTCTACGACCGCCTCGTTCTTGGTATCCGCAACGATAACGGCAAAGTAGTCATACGCCGCAATGGCACTACAGACACAAGCACATCTGTTATTCCAGAAGGTCAGGTGACAATTTTAAGCTACGTCGTGCAGTCGAACGGAAATTATAAAGTCTGGGCAAACGGTACACTCGTGTTGAATAAAACTACTACAAGCACTATGACCTCTCTTGTACCTGGGCCAAATGGCTATGACACTTATATGAACGTCGGACGAAACAATCCTGACAGCTGGACAACCTTCAACGGTCATATTGGGGATGTTTTTGTCTACAAAACAGCCCTCAGTGATTCTGAACGCCAGCAGCTCGAAAACTTTATTAAAAGTTATCTTTCAGAGACAGCCTTGAATCCAGATTTGGACAAGGATGGAGATGTCGATTCGGACGATTTGAAAATACTCACCGAAAGGTGGCTTTGGACAGGAATCTCCGGCTCGATTGATGAGGATATTGTAAGAGACGGCTTAGTCGATTTTTTTGACTACTCAATCCTGGCCAACTTCTGGATGACATAATAAATCCCATCGCTTTTTTCACAGATAAAGCATTTTACGTCACGTTCAATAGATTTCAATCCAAATGCTATATGCTGTCTCAATCACTTTTTTGGCATATTTAAGAAGTATATCTTAGCTTTAATACAGTTTGATTTTCTCGAACATTTTTCTAAAAGTATGAAAGTCTTTAAGTATTAAAAAAACTTTATTATTTTATAAATCACGTTTTTTGCATCAAAAATAAAGGTTCTTTGGAAAAAAACAAAAATATTTAAAAAAAATATTTATAAATCTTCCTTGACAGACAAAAACTTATATATACAATATCATAGTAATCCTATGTATATACTATGATATAATATATAAGGAGTGCTTATGATGCGGATTTTAATTGGCAGTATCTCATTCAGTAAAATTATTTATTGCCCACCTTAATATATAAATAATAAAAGTATGGGCACAACCTATAACCAAGGGGTGGATTAATGTTGAATGCTATTTTAAAAATAATTTTTATTTTCAAAGCCGACATTATTAAAAATGCAACTAAAAAAATGTATGCCTCTATTGAAAACCGCATGCTTAAAGTCCATCTACAAATCGATAGTTCTAAGGATATTTTTTATAACGGCGACCTATATAAAGTAACAATTCCTTATTGGATGAATCCTAATTTTCAAAAATATTTCTCAATCGCAATATTGTTAAAGGTGCGAAATACAAATATGAGGCGCACCTTTATAACCGTATCTATGAAAAATAATAATATATTTTTTGGGGGATAAACTATGACAATAAAATGATGAGGAAACTGAACACAAATTAAGATTCAATTTTAAAGGATTTATCTATGAGAACTATAAAAGCCAATTTGTTGTTGTTCTTTATACCATTCAGCTTGCTCTTTTTTTCATCAGTTACATTGGCAGCTGATCCGGTATGTTGTATTGTTCCGGATAATGGCAGCGGAACCGCGGATTTCCCGCCACTTGGATGCTCTTATGGCAATCCAGACCAGAGGAAGATGATAATCGACGGATTCCCGCCTGGAACAACCATTGAAATATTAGAAACATTATGGGGATTCAGCAATATTGTACGCACCCCCGGAGGCTCTCTTGGCGGAGAGGTTGCTACCTTTATTGCCAGAGACCGTATGTATATGAACGGCACAGGATTGTTAGCCGGCTATCACCGCGAAATAGAGTTACAAGTACAATGCCAAACACACATCGGGCCCCGAATGCCGGGACAGGCAATTCAAATTTTTCCGACCGATTTTTTTATGCTGCAAGGTCAGTTACCTCCCGGGGACCCTGATTTTGATTTGCTTCGCATCACAGCTGGAACAGGCTTTGGACTGCCCAGCCCGGGGCAAACAACTCTGACGAGGTTTTCTGACGGCAACTGGAATGTCGATAGCTTCTTTGACATAACATACCGTATAGATTTCATCGGTGCACCAGGCGGGCCCATGTCAGGTATGTCCGGCAGCACTACAGGAACTATCCGTATGATGACCGGTTGCGCAGCCACAGGAGGCGGGCAGGACTGTTACAATGTAACCTGCGGTGGCAGCCATCAAGATTTCAATTCAACACCGATTCCTGCCGGCTTTTTTGACCCCGGTTCGGACCCGTTCGATGGTGTAATTTTATTTACCGGCGGCAATCCTGCTGGAACAGATGTCATCGTACGCAGGCTCAGAGATGCCATTCTTCCCGGTCCCGGCTCGACAGATATTGTCCCTATCGAGCTGGTGGCATTGAACCTCGTAAGTTGTCAGCCGATAACCATAACTTACTATGGTGGACAAAATCCGGAGTCATGGAACGTCAGCGTCGGATTTGTGCAACCGCCTCCACCGACCGGACAAATGGCAATTACAAAGACGTATCCAAATGGAGGAACATTCACATCTGTACTTTATGTTCAACCTTACCTTACATTTACCAAGTTGAGCGATCCCGGCATTGTGCGGATTCTGGACATCGGACCTTTGAATCTCTCGACAAATGAACCTCACAGTTGGCAAGACACATCACCCAAACCAAATCCGCCCTGTGAAGGCAACGGATTTTATCCGGCTGAAGATATGATTTGGGATAGTTTGCTGACTCCCGGGACGCACATAGAGTATTATATTGAGGTGCCCAAGGCAGCAAGTCCTTATTCTGCAATTGACACGAAATCACAGTGGGACGAAGCGATACAAACAGGAACAGTCACTTCAGTAGATGCTCTGGAATGGTACGATTATATGCAACAGTGGGCAGCCTATCTTGAGCCTGGCACAGAACCATATCCGCAGAACAAGTATTTTCAACCTGACCTTTATGTATGGGAGCCTAATGAAGTTTGCTATACCCATCCATCCTGGCCCGACAGCGCCGGGCTGGTAATGGCCTGGCATGATGACATGACACTGCCGGGGTCATACAGCGCTGCATGGAAATACACATATCCAACCGACCCTGATTTGAGTAATGTGGTTATAACTGTAACAGTTCTGCCGCCTTGTTCTAACATCAATACAGTTTCGCTCGGATTGAAAGATATCAACGGTAACATCAGGGCATGGCACTGGAACGTCCCTGGGACACTGCCCTGCGGAGTGCCTACCACAATCACAATCGATACATCGATAGCCGGACCTGGCGCCGGCAGCCCTGCTGCCGACGGATATATGAGCAATCCGGCATTTAATATCACGCAGGTTGCAGCCCTTCTTTTCGATGAGAACTGCCTATGGGTAGCAGGTACTGGTGTGCCGCCGCCCGGGCAAGTTATCCCAAGGGCCTGGAACTATTGGTATGACCTGATAATTACACCAAAGCCTGTAAAGACTATCGGGCCTTTGAAATGGTCTCAGCCGCCGGTGGAACTTGATCAAGGCAGAATCCTCGGATGGGATGAAAAATCTATCCGCATCATTCGACCTTTAATGGCCGATGATTGGCTCTGCAAAGATCAGCGGCCGGTAACAGATATTCACTGGTGGGGATCGTTTATAGGCTGGATGAAACCAGAACTGCCGTATCTTAAACCTGTAGCTTTCCACTTTGGCATCTGGACGGATGTTCCCAAAAATCCAAATGATTTGAAATCATTCAGCCATCCCGGCAGACTGATATGGCAATACACCTGTCAAGACTACCAGTGGAACTTCGCTGGTTATGATAAAGATCCCCGCAAAACAGTTGATTCAACAGGTACGACCGCTGTATTTGATCCGGCAGTGAAAGACTCATGTTTCCAGTTCTATTGTGTTCTGCCGCAGGCTTCCTGGTTCTATCAAAAACCGCAGACAAACGGCCAAGGCACAATTTACTGGTTAAGCATAGCAGCTATCTACCCCAGCGGTACCAATCCTTACTATCCATGGGGCTGGAAAACGCGACCGCGTTTCTTTAATGATGATGCAGTGCGCATTCTTCAGCTGCAAGGCGGCATCTGGCCTCCAGTTTTAGGTTCACAATTGGCTTCCGGTCAACCGGTAGAGTTTCCTCGTGGAGTGTCATGGGACCTCGCTTTCGAACTGACTACCAATACTGCGACTGCTCCTCCTATAGTTGATTACAATGCTGACGGCATAGTGAATTTCTGGGACCTTGCATTTTTTGCAAACTATTGGCTGGAAACAATACCATAATTACATCAAGCAAAGACTGATGCATTGACCTCAAAAGGGCTGCAAGAACATCTCTTGCAGCCCTTTTTTCATTTTCATTGTATAGGGAATAATATTAAGATTCGTGCAGTTCTCAGCTCAAATTATAAGTCAAAAAGTATCAATATTTTCATCAGAGTGACATATTATGTCACTCCTTCTTATTTTTTTGTAAGATTTATAAAAAAAATGACGTCTTATATTAAGATAAACACGGAATGTTCTTTTTTAAAAAGCATTGAAAAGGAGTTTAAAAATGGCCACATCTAAGCATTTAAAAATAGGAGAAATCCTTATACAGAACAATTTTTGCACCTCCCAGCAGGTTCATTATGCCCTAAAAGTCCAGCAGGATTACCCGGCAAAGAATATCGGGACAATCCTTTTAGAACTCGGCTATGTAACAAAAGAAAACCTTAAAAAAGCCGTCGATGAGCAAATTAAAAGTTCTTATAAACCGCAAGCGATTAAAAATTCTTAGAAACCAGCAGAAATTAATTTTTCTTATACTTCAATTAGATTTATCCGTCTTTACCGGCTACGCGACTCTTTTCATTTGACGTAATTTCTTCTGCACAACGAACATCGCAACTGATCAGCGATCGGCATCTTTTTCCTTAAACACAGAGGAATTGGGGTCTGATTGTTCTTTATCGAGGATTAAGTTTTTGCGGTATTGGATATAAGCGCCGCGCATTGCGATATAGGGGTCAACAGCAGCTGCCTTGAAGGCCTCATATTCACCTATATGGAACGAGGCCTCGTTTGTGCTGCTCAAAACAGAAATGCCGATGGAAGCCTCCGCAGGCTCTACATATCTGACAGGATTTAGGAACTGGTCGAGCAATCCGGCTGTATCGCGCAGTGTTGATGGGCCGAGAAGCGGCCAAACAATATAGAAACCATCATCAAGACCATATACAGCCAAGGTCTGGCCGAAGTCTTCCTCAGCAGCTTTTATCCCCATTTTATCTCCTGCTGTGTCGCAGAAGCCAAGAATTCCAACCGTCGTGTTGATTGCAAAACGGTTAAGCTCTCTGCCTGCCTCTGGAAATTTGCCCTGGAGGAGACAATTGGCCAGTCGTGCCGGGGTTGTAAGATTGTGAAAAATATGGCGGATGCCGACTCGTGCGACCTGCGGCACTGCATTGTGGTATGTTTTTGAAACGGGCTTGACAACCCAGAAATATATTATGTCGTTGATATTAAACATCGTTCGGTTAAAAGATACGAGCGGGTCAGGGATTTTTTCCTCTTGTTGAGCGAATTGCTCCTCAAGCTCTTCGAAGTCTGTATCATTTATCGCATTTATATCTGCCGACACAGGTGTTATCTGTTTTTTATTGTTACGATTGGAATTTGCACAGCCGCAAGTTAAGGCAAGACAAACCAAAATAAGAATGTAGTTCTTCATTTTGCAATCTCCTTGTTTTCGTGATTTTGATTCTTTTCTTTACCATAAGGTTTGAAAACAACCAGCAATTCTGGCAGGAGCGTCAGCGATGCGAAAAGAGCAACACTAATCGCAACAACTGTCAGCAGGCCGAAGTAAATTGTCGGGATAAACTGCGACAGGCTCATTATGGAAAACCCGATTACCAACGTTACGGTCGTATAGTAAATTGCATGGCCGATGCTGCCGTGGGAGATATGGAGGGCAGATTTATAGCTGCCGGTTTTTTCAACCTCGTGGCGGAAGCGGTGGATATAGTGGATTGTATCATCGTCTGCAAGGCCGACGCCGATAGCTGCGATTGTGATTGTCATCATATCCAGCGGGATTCCAAGCCAGCCCATCAATCCGAGAACGCAGCTTACAGCGAGGATGTTGGGGAATATTGCTATCAGTGCTATCCACAGTGACCTGAACAGCACAAGGAAAGCACCCATTAAGAATAGGATTGCATAGCCCATTGTTGAAATCTGCGAGGTGTAAAGGCTCTGGAGCATGTTATTGTAAAGGACGAGTGTTCCCGCAAGATGGACCTGACCAGGTTTAAACTGGAGTTTGCCTGTAAGCTCATTTTTTATACGGTTGAGAAGCTCATTGCGTTTCAATCCCGGCTTGGAGTCGCGTATACGCATCCATATTCTTGCCTCGTTATATTCAGGTGAGACATAAGGTGTAACTAAGATTTTTTTCAAATCTTCGGGTATCTGGTTGAAAAGCAGAGCAAGCTGAAGACTGTCGAGAGCCTTGCCGTTATTGATCCGCTCGATCATTCTGACGAGCGTTATCACCGAAAGCACCTTGCCGCCTTCTGGAAGATTTTCAAGGTAGTTATGAACAGCCGCGATTTGCTCCATTTTTTCTTCAGTGAACCAGTATTTGTATTTATCCTCCTTCAAATCTGGTTCAAACTCTTCAAATTCATTGAATTCATTATTATTTGCTGATAGTGTATTATCATCAGCACCAGCGGCTGAGGGCTTTTCGTCAAAATCAATTACGATATCGAGAGGCGTTGTGCCGCCGAGCTGCTCATCAATTACTTTCATTCCCTGGTGAATCTCGCTGGATGACCTGAAATAATTTATGAAACAGTTCTCGACCTGCAGCCTTCGCATGCCGCCGACATTAAGAATCAGCAGCACGACGCTGACAAAAACTATCAGGCGGCCGTGGTTCGCTGTAAACCTGCCGAGCGCCGGGGTCAGGGACCATTGCGCCTCGTTTCTTTTTTTGATTTGGTCCCGCGGCAGAAGGACAAGGACGGTAGGCAGCAGAAGGAAAGGAACTATTATCGAAATTGCAACGCCTGCGACCATAATATAACCGAAGCTGATTATTGGTCTGATGTTGCACGAGACAAGCGAAGCAAAGCCGGCCATTGTTGTGAGGCCGGAATAAACGCAGGGTTTCGCCATAGAGCGAATTGTGCGAAGTATTAAATCCCTCTGATGGGCCAGCGGCTGAACCTGGGCAAGCTCACGATAACGAACCATCAGATGAATGGTCATTGCGAGAGTGATTATCAACTGCAGGCTGATAAAATTGGAACTAATAACCGTCACCTCCCAGCCAAACCAGCCGAGGATTCCCACGGTGCATATCACAGACACGATGCAAACGGCCATCGGGATTATGACCCAGTATAACCTTCGGAAGATGACAGCCATAGTAATAACCAGAAGAAAGAAAACGGCTATTCCGAAGATACGAAGATCGCTCTTGATAAAGCTTATCATATCGTCGGCAATCATGCTGACACCACCCAAAAACATCGTGCCTTCCTGTCGGTACCTACCCATAATGAAGCGGATTGTTTTGATGTCATCGTGCCGCTGACGCCTGTATTTGTCCCGATACCAGGCAAATTCACTTATTATGTTCTTCAATTCCGAACGCTCAGCGGCTGTCAGGGAACTTGCCAGCTTCTTTTCGTGAAGCGCATCGCGCCGCCGGATAAAATCTTCATACATCTGGTCGCGAGGAAAAGTTATTATTATGCTTGTAGTTTTAAGGTCCGGGCTTATAAGGAGGTCACTATACAGCGGACTTTCTCTAAATTCTTTCTTTGCCAATTCTCTGTCAGTGTCGGGCGAAAGTAGCGTCCGGCTTGTTGCGGCAAGTTCGCTGATTGGTATCGGGGGGCTTTCGAGCAAAGGGACATCGAGTATCGTTAAAACTGATTCGATGCTGCCAATTTTTTTAAGGTCATCTCGAATCTGCGAGAGGGTATTGAGTGACCTGTCGGAAAAAAGGTCCTCATTGGGCCCGAAGGTGAGTATGAGTTGGTCGCTGCTGCCGTATCGCGAAGCTATTAAACGGGCATATTTTAAGTCGCGGTCGTTTTCGAGAACAAGTGTCTCGGCAGAGGCATCAAGACGGAAATTTTTTGCTCCGATAACAAGAAAAATAACTGCTGCCAGAATGCAGGCGAGCACTTTTTTGGGATGTTTGAGCACCACCCTGTCGAAAAAATATTCTGCCAAAAAGATATTTTTCATTCTATCAGAGACTGTCTTGGAAAATTGTTCATTTCTGGTCCGGCTCTTTTTCCAAATGAGAGAAAAGGTCTTTAACGCTGCCGCGGCGGAGAATGTCATCGAACTGGGCGCGGTATGTCATAAGGATGCTGACGCCCTCGATTTCGACATCGAAAATCTTCCATTTTTTCTCCGCTCTGCGCATTTTATAGAGCACCTTCGTTTTGGAATCGTGGGAAACAATCTGCATCTCGATACTAATGCCGGTTTTTTCCTCCATCGCGGGCTTGAAAATTGCGATTTCATCCGTGTACAGTTTTAAACTGCCCAGATATGATTTCTTGATATGTTTTGTAAAAAGTTCTGTAAATTTCTTCTGCTCAAAAGTGTTCAATTTCGACCAGTGAGCTTTTCCCAGCGACAATTTCGACATCAGCTCGAAATCGAAAATGGGACAAACAATCTTTTCGACTATCTTCTCTTTAAGATCCATCTGCAGGTCCTGTTCCCGAAGCACCTTTATAACTGCGTTATACTTCGCAGCCATCAGCTCGTTGGCATCGTTGGAATCTTTAACGGGGATGTCCCAGGTTCTGAGCCATACTTCATTTGGCTCATTCTCATCAATAATTTCCTTTCCGCCGGCTTGAAGCATGCCCGCAGATACTGTCAGGATAAAGACGACAGACCATGCGATTCTTATTAGCCGTTCGCCGCAACCTCTTGACAATCCTTTTGTTTCGCCGCGTTCCATTTTCAATCCCTTTATATGAAATTCTTTCTTTAATTTGACTTTATGGAATCTTCTTTCAACCTTAGATTTGAGAATAATAAATATCAAAGTTCCGCCAGGTTTGCAATACCTCTTTTCCTCATTTTACGTCTCCTTGAAACACATATTCAGTCCGCTTTTTCCTGCCCATCAAGCTGGCGGATTTCGAAGAGTTTAGGCCATAATTTCCCGGTTACAAAAAGCCGGTTGGTTTTTGCATCGTAGGCTATTCCGTTTAATACAGCTTCCCTGTTAAGCGGGCGATATTCCTTAAAAAGGCCGGACAAATCGATTCTTTCGGTCACCTCGCCAGTCTTAGGTGATATTTTTATAATTTCATCTTTCATATATATGTTTGCATAAATGCTGCCGCTGATAAACTCCAGTTCGTTTAAACCCGGGATTTCTCCGTTATTGTCACGGACTTTGATCGTGCTGACTATTTTAAAGGTACGAGATTCCAGAAAATATAGATAAGCCGAGCCATCGCTCATTATCAGATGTTTGCCGTCGCTTGTAAGTCCCCAGCCTTCTGTCTTATACTGAAATTTACCCAGAAGACGAAAATCATTGATATCATAAATGAAACCTGTCCTCTCTCTCCAGGTGAGCTGATATATTTTGCCGTCGAGTAATGCAATCCCTTCTCCAAAATAATCTTTAGAAAGGTTTGTTTTCATT
Organism: Phycisphaerae bacterium; assembly: GCA_041308525.1. Lineage (GTDB taxonomy): Bacteria > Planctomycetota > Phycisphaerae > Sedimentisphaerales > Anaerobacaceae > Fen-1359. Next base: position 14,487 of record JBFZBH010000003.1, read on the forward strand.
ACGACTCTGCCTGTTTTAAGCTCAACTTTTCTCAGCGATGATTTGCCGCGTAAACCGGTACTCTCATAGAGGAATCCATCTTTGTAAAAAAGGCCCTGAGTAAATGCATTCGCATCATGCGGATATATATTTATGACTTGATAATCTTTTACCCTGCCGTTTATCGCCCCATTCGGCTTTTTCCCGGACACACAGGTGGCGACTGCAGCGGCAACAGATAAAAAGATAATCCTTCGCAATGTATTTCCAACTTTCATTAATCCATCTTTCTTTAACAGAATTATACAGCTTTCTGCTGCTGATTATATTATCTTTTGGTATCAATACAATCTTCGAAATACTTTTCCGTGTGATATGAAAAAGGCCGGTTATTAAAATAATCGGCCCTTAAACCTCATCTTCCTGAAATAAAATCCTATCTTTCAACCGGAAAATCCTTTTTCTTCCACTCTTCGAATCCGCCAATAAGCTCTTTGACCTCATAATCGTTTTCAGCAAACTCTTTACAAGCCCT
>JBFZBH010000004.1:0-15493 GCA_041308525.1 Phycisphaerae bacterium
TCTATCAGCAAGGGTGAAAGTTTTCTCAATGGTATTACACAGTTCCCGAACATATTCAACAGGCTGGCAAGGGCGATTGTCCTGGCCGGTGAAACGAGCGGAAATCTCGGTGATTCCCTCCGCAGGCTTGCGGAGTATTTCGAGAACCGCGACAAGCTTGCCAAGAAGGTAAGAGGGGCTATTTCATATCCAGTTTTCGTTATCGGTTTTATCTTTTTGATTTTGATTATTATAATGACATTTATAATTCCGCGTTTCCGGGTGATATTCGAGCAGATAGGCAGTAAGCTGCCTGCATTTACAAAAGGATTTATGGCTTTCTATGATATTCTCAAGGCCAATGTCATTTATATCATCGGGGCACTGATAGTTTTTGTTACACTTTCTATCCTGTCTTATACGAAAACAAAATACGGGCACCGCTTCTTCAGCAAGGTTTCTTTAAGAATACCACTGCTCGGGAAGATTTTCTCCCATGCGTTTGTTTCGATGTACTGCAGGACGATGTCCACACTGCTCGCTGCGGGCGTTTCCGTTCTGGAGGTTTTCGATATTCTTTCCGAGATGACAAAGAACGATATTATCAAGGAAGCAATCGTTAAAACGAAGGCGCGTGTTGTCGAGGGGCAGGGTATAGCATCAAGCATGAATGCAACGGGCTTTTTCCCGAATATGGTTGTGAAAATGGCACAGGTCGGGGAGGAAACCGGGTCTATGCCATCGATACTGGAGAAAACAGCCAACTTTTACGAAAGAAAAGTAGAGGCGACAATCGCGACAATACTTTCATTAATTGAGCCTATTATGATTGTATCGATTGGAGCGATTGTGCTGGTTGTAGTGATTGCCCTGTATCTGCCTATCTTCACGATGTCTGATATAGCACAATAACGGGAGTAGTAAGGGTAAATACTTATATGTGGTTAAGTCGCGGCTCATTGTATTCGATAATTAGATGAAATTTCAGGTGAAATTTCCTGACTATATTTTTTTTAGGAGAAATTCAAATGAAGAGTAGAAAAGGTTTTACATTAGTTGAGCTTATGGTGGTCATTCTCATCGTGGCCATCCTGGCTGCTGTTGCAATCCCGATTCTGCGTGGCAGAATAGATGCAGCCAAGTGGTCCGAAGGCAAGGCAATGATGGGCAGCATAGCAACTGCAATTCGCGCCTATCATGCTGAAAAAGGACCGACCGGCACATTGCCAACGGCGATTGTCGGAAGCGGCGACACTGAGCTCGGTTTCACAGCAGCCGACCTGACAGGCACGTATTTCGATGATGCTGATTTCACGATGTCTGTCACAAGCATGGACCCGCTGACATTTTCCATTACCTGTACCGCCGGCGGCGATGCTGATGCTCCTACAACACCTCCGAGCTGGCAGCTTGACCAGGACGGTGTTTGGACTGCGGGCTAATAAAACTAGAAATATTAAGGGCTTTGATGCATCAGCCGTTTATTGTTTTGGTCTCGTAGGCCCCTATGTCCGGTTGCTCGAGAGGGAGGCGGCAGGATCAAGGAGAATTTGACAAGTGCATTACAAAAAGAACAAATTATTGCAAGCATTCACTCTCATCGAGCTGATGGTTGTGATATTGATTGTCGCTATCCTTGCTGCTGTTGCTATACCTTATTACAGGGGACGAGTTGATACGGCCAAGTGGTCTGAGGGAAAAGCTTTGATGGGTACAATTGCTACGGCGATTCGCACCTATCATGCGGACAAGGGGCCGACGGGACTACCGCCCACGGAAATTGTAGGAAATGGGCCAACATCTCTTGGTTTTACATCTTCTGAGCTTACCGGTTCATATTTTACAAGTTCAGATTTTTCGATAGATGTGATAAATATGGACCCGTTGACATTTACAATTACCTGCACCGCGGGCGGGGACCCTGATGCACCAGATTCACCGAACAGCTGGATTCTTGACCAGGATGGAATCTGGTCCACTGAAGTGGTAGCACCGCTTGATTAAATAATGTTCTGTTGTTGATTGTGACGGGTATATTTTTACCCGCCGTTATTTTTTTTAAGGCAGTGTTTCAAGATGAAGAAAGCTCCTTTGAAAATCAGAAAAGGTCTTACCCTGATTGAGGTAATGGTAGCGGTTACAGTTATTATAGTCGCTATCATAGGAGCGCTGACATTCCGATATTTCTGTGCCCTTGATGCCCGAAAATCAAGCGTTCAGACGACGGCAGGGAGACTGGGTCAGCTTCTCCTCGAAGGCTGGTCGGGCCTGGGCGGCAGGGCGATTAGCGATCCTTATAATATTTTTAATCCCGCGAGTTTATCCAATGCTGCCAGCGAGCTGGCTATAATTGCTGACGTTGGCCCTTCGTCTCCATCCGGTTTTAATTCTTTCGGAAGTTACCGTGTTACCGCGGACGGAGCTTATTATTATGCTACGCTGTCATATCAGGATGATGCGGCAAATGGTCTTCGCGTCCTGAATGTTTCGGTTGCCTGGCCTGAGAAGTATCCTGTGGGAGCCTTTTCCGGCGATGACCGCTCAGTAAATTTTACAACGAAGGTAAATTTGCCGGGCGGATGATAAATTCAGATTCATAAAGTTTTCATTGGTTTGTTATTATGAAATCAGGAAACAAAACAATTCGCAGAGCTTTCTCTCTTATAGAGCTGGTAATTACAGTTGTTGCCTCTCTTATAATCTTTCTTGCTGCATCGGTACTTATTGTCGATAGCCAGAAAGGTTATAACAAGATGTTTGACCGCACTCTCGGCGAGGTAGCAGTTGATTCCGAGGTTGCCAGAAGGACGTTTGAAACCATTGTCAGAAAGGCATCTCAAAGCAGGTCGCTTCTGGATATCGATGGCCAGTTTGTCGAGGTTTATTATTACGACAGTTTCAGCTCAACCAAGCCTGATAAATATTCTAACTTTTATCTGAACGGCTCGGAATTGATGGTTGATTACGGCGATTATGACTGGGACGCCCGAACGACGAATGTGCAAAGCACAATAACTCTTGCGAGAAATGTCACAGCCGCAACTTTTTCAGTTAATAATGTATCTATCCAGATGATATTGACTGTCGATGATAACGGGCAACAGGTAACGGTAACCAGCTCTGCTGTAAGGCACAATTAATGGAATTTTACTTTTCTGATAGAATATAACCCGGGTTGTGCGGTATAGGGAGGTTTATATGCCAAATAAAATTAAGAAACCGTTGATTAAAAGATTCAGATCCGGCTCGGTGCTTCCATTTGCGGTGACTATGGTCATCCTTTTGTTTATCATAGGTCTGGGTCTTACCCGTCTGGGACTTGGCGCGCGCCTGGCTAGTGCGAAAACGACCGCGCAGCTTACAGCTCGTGCAGCGGCAGATGCGGGATTTATTCAGGCAATGCGTTTGATGAATGCCAGACTGGCAGCCAAACCGTGGGACGGCTCTCCTATAGCGTCTGTCAGTGATGTACCGCTTGCAGGAGCAGATGCGACTTTCAGCTATACAGTAACTGACGCGGGCAGCTATTATCAAATTGCATCAACCGGAAAATCCGGCAGTGCAGAGAAAACTGTTTATGGCAGGCTTGCCATCGGGTCATTATTATTTGGAATCGGCGTAAAGGATATAATCGATGTAAAGGTAGGCGCAATTTTCAACGCTCCTGCAGACAGCGGATTTGCAATTCGCACAAACAGCGTTGCTGATAATGCCATAGTTCTTAAGTCTGGAGTAACCATACCGGGTGATGTTATATGCGGTCCGGGCGGCAATACAGATGATGTTGTGAATATTAAGTCGTCAACGGTCATAACAGGTGAGACTTATTCAGCAATGGACGAGATTGATTTTCCTGTGGTTGTATTGCCTGCTGATTTGCAGAGCACGGCTTTAACTAATTACAATTATGTTGCCGGCACTCCAATAGTCGGGAACGCTGACCCCGCCAATCCGCGCTGTGTAAAATTAGACAAGATAGATATCCCCAATGGCGGGATTCAGATAATACAGGGACATTGCAAGATTTATGTAGTCGGGACTACGACTCTGCGTCAAAGTGCCGAACTTATTGTCGATAGCGGTGCTTCGATGCAAATGTACCTGGGCGGAAATATGGTCGCCGGCAATTCCAACGGCCTTGACAATCTAAATACGAATTTGCCTGAAGCACTTACTATATACGGTCTAAGCACCTGCACACAAATGGACCTGAAGGCAAAGGGCGACGTATTTTTCGGTTATGTTTATGTGCCGGATGCTGCCCTTCGTGTATATGCCAAGAACACTCTTGCCGGAGCCTTTGTCGGCAAGAGTTTTACGCTTACGAATTCTGCATCTTTCACTTTTATTCCGCCAACAAATACAGATGACAATGATCCTGATTCGTATCTGTTCCTGCGATGGTGGGAGGAATAAGTTCGAGGAGCGACAATCTTTTTTTATCATGAAAACTTCTACATCCTTTCGCTGAGATTTTTCAACATAAAATGGACGGATGAGGAGCTTTCGACATTAACAGTCAATCGCCGAAGCTGTGATTAGTTATAGGACAAAGCTGCTGATTTTTTTCGATTACTCACTTCTTTTTTATAGATTCAGATGGTTCATCAATCTATTCATATCCTGTTTTCTATATAAAAAACGCTCTTATATATTACAACAACAGTATTTATCGGGCCTGGCCTAGCACCACAGATTACCAGATTTCAGTGCGGGCAGATGGCATTGTTTCCGGCATATAGTGCGTTATATTTCAGTCGATATATCCTGAAGATTTTAACGATAGCCCGCGTGGGGCTTTTGCATCATTAGGTGAAATTATGAATTTTAACTGGAAACAGCTAATAGAAATTAATAACGAGGAGGTTGTCGGTCTCGACATAGGGTCATTTTCCGTCAAGATGATTCAGCTTCAAAAAAATGACGGCGGATTTTCGATAGTAGCAGCCGGCAAAGCCGATATCGATTGCCCTCCGTCAGAAGAGGATGTCGAAGGTCACGATAAAGCTGCTGTCAGGGCGATTAACGAATGCTTCAAAACTGCCAATTCAGGCGCACAGCTTGCAATTTGCAGTCTTTGCGGTCCGGAAGTGGCTGTTCGGCCTTTCAAGTTTCCGTCTCTTCCGCCGGAAGAAATGCAGGGCGCAATAATGCTCGAGGCCGCACAGGTATGTCCCTTTAATTTTTCCGACAGCGTCGTTGACCATCAGCTTCTCTCGACCGGCAGTGAGGGAATGAAAGGCGTCCTTGTAGCTGCGACTGACAGGCTTATTCGAAAGAAACAGTCTCTTGCTGAGCAGGCAGGTCTGAAAACGGCGCTGGTGGATGTCGATGGTCTTGCCCTGTTAAACTGCCTGAAGGAATGGTCGAATGTTGGGCAGGGAAAAATTGCTGCAGCTTTGAATGTCGGAAGCTCTTACACAACGCTTGCGATTATCGGGGCGGACAATTTGCCGTTCATTCGTGACATAGCCTACGCCGGGCGGACAATCATTGAAAAACTTGCTGCCAGTATTGCAGTTGAACCTCTTGAGCTTCAAAAGATGTTTGCTTCGGGTCAGATTGCACAGGACCTCAGACCAAAGATTGCGGAAAACCTCTCGATCGCCTGCCAGAGGCTGATAGATGATATATCCGAAACTTTACGATACTATGCAGCCAACGAAAAAACTTTTGTGGAAGAAATATATTTGTGCGGCGGTTTTTCGATAGTGGAAGGTTTTGCAGATTTGCTGAAAACGAGATTTACCGCCGAAGTGAAGTTGTGGAATCCGTTTGAAAATATTTCAGAACGGATAGCGCCTCATTGCCGGGATTTCCTGAAGAAAGAGGGCCCAGCAATGGCGGTTGCTGCCGGACTGGCAATTAGACAGCTTTAACCGGAACTTAAACATGATTTTTAACATAGATTTGCTGAAAGGAAAGGGCCGACCTGCGAAGAGCAGGCCGGAAAGTATGGCCGTCGCAGCCATCGCAGTTATTATTCCGGCTGTGGTAGCGATAATATTTCTTTCCATCTTCCTGGGCAACCGTGTTGCCATATCAATCAAGAAAAATGAAATCGCAAGTTACCAGAAAAGGCTGGAGAGTGAAAAACTCGCAGATGCCGTAAAGTTCCAGAAATCAGTCGAAGATGAGAAAAAACTGCTGACCAACGGCATCTCGGAAGTCGCATCCAACATCGGCAGCCGGATCCAGTGGTCTCCTGTAATCGAAACGATTCTTAAAAATCTTCCCGAATCTCTGGCAATGACGGTTCTCGAGGTAAAGGAGGAAACCAAGAAGGTAAAAAAACCGAAGGCGGATGAGCCCGGCAAAATGACAGATGTCCCCGTGGCGATCAAAACCCTGCATATGGGTATGGTTGCAAATTCTCAGAATAATTATGACGTCGCGGTAAAACAGTTTCGAAGCAAACTTATCGAAGATTCCTGGCTGGGGCCGAAGCTCGAAGATATAAGGGTCGCGCAGGAATTCGAGAAGGTCAATGACAGGCAAGTTGTTTCTTACCAGATATTTCTTGTTTTCAAGCCTTCAATATGACAGGTTAAATATGAAAAATTTCGTAAAAAAACATATTAAAACATTACTTTTGACATGGCTGGGCTGTTCAGCCGTTTTCGTGCTTTTTTATATATTTGTCATTTCGTCTCAGAAAAAGGTCCTTGCCAGACTGGATTCCGAAGTCAGCAAAAGAAAATCAGAATACGAACAAATACTCCTCTCGGCGAGCCCTGAGAACAGGGAAAAATTGACCGAGCAGCTCAAAGAGCTCAGAGGCTCTGTAAGCCAGTTCATTATGAGCTATGCCGATTCAGCCAATCTTACTTTTGATATTGGGCGAATCGCGGACACGCAGAAGGTTTCCGACCTTATCATTAAAACAAAGGCGGACCAGGCAATTGCAAACTGCTCGAATGTTTCTGAAAACCAGGTTTTCCTGAGTTTCAAATCGGGATTTAATCAGTTTTATACGTTCCTAAATGCCCTCGAAAGACATCAGCCGGTAGTTTTTATAAATAATTTTTCGATAAGCCGTCCCCAGCAGGTCCAACCGGGCAACGATGTATCAATGGACCTTGCGGTATATGTGGCAAAAAATCAGCCTGCTTTGGGGAAAAAATAAATTTCATTAAAAGGTTTTGATATTTTCTGTGCGGTGCCAAAATGAGAACAATAGCAATAGCAAATCAGAAGGGCGGATGCGGCAAGACAACAACTGCTGTCAATGTTGCCGCTGCTTTGGCATTGCACGGGAAAAATATCCTTGTTATTGATTTTGACCCGCAGGCGCATGCAACGATGGGATTCGGAATAAATCCCGACAAGCTCGAAAAAACAGTTTATGATGTCTTTTCATCTGCCCAGATGTCACTATCTGATGTTACGGTTGCCACAAATATCAGCGGTCTTGAAGTGGCGCCCAGCAATATTCTTCTTTCTGGGCTCGAATTCGAGCTTGCCGTCCGCTACAGCAGGGAATTTGCATTAAAGCGGCGGCTGGAAGCGGTAGAAGGGCGGTATGATTTTTGTGTTATAGACTGCTCTCCTTCTCTTAGCTTATTGACATTGAATGCTCTTGTTGCCAGCAATGAGGTAATTATACCGGTTCAGACACAATATTATGCGCTCGAAGGCCTTAAGCAGTTGCTCGAGACCATCGATATAGTGAAACAGAGATTTAATCCGAGTCTTCGCGTTCTGGGGATTCTTCTGACGTTTGTCGAAAGCCGAACCAATCTGAGCAGGCAGATACAGCAGCAGATGAGAGAATATTTCGGTCGTTTGGTATTCGATACCGTCATTCACAGGACGGTAAGATTTGCCGAGGCCCCGAGCGCCGGTGTGCCTGTATTATTTTTCTCACCTTCGTGCAGAGGTTCTTTCGAATATAAGGCCCTCGCGGAAGAGATTAGCAGACCTGTGATGGTCTGATTCAGGAGATTTATATGGCAGCTTTTCAACCAGGACTGAATAAAAAGATATCATCTATCTTCGACGGAGTCCCGATACCGAAGGACAATCCCGAAGACAGCAAGACCGCAACAAAATTGCCGGACTTCATTACCGACCCGGCAGAATCTTCATCGTTACCTTCTCAGCCTAAACAGCAGACTCCTCAGCAGTATTTTCCATCTCCGGAGCCGCAGAAGTCAGTACCAAAGCCGGCGGCGGAAAAGCCGGCAGCGGCTGTATCTGAGAAGGTTAAAACAGTCGTTGAGCCGAAAAAATCGTTTATTAAGAATCTTAAAGCCAGGCTTTCGAGCCGCAAACAGGGGACAAGCTCTGCCCGTCAGAAGGTGATGATAGTAGCTATTCCCATTCTTGCCATTGTCCTTGTATTTGTCTTCGTAAAAGTCTTAAAACCTTCCAAGCCGAAGCGCAGGGTGGAGCCGCAGGCGGCTGGTGGCCAGAGCCAGTCATCTGCTCCCAAAACAATTAACTGGGAAGTTCCGAAGCCTCTGGCCGGATTCTTCCGGGACCCGATGAAATTTGAGTCCGGAGGGTCTTATCAGGCTGGTTCTTCAGCATCTGACCAGCCTCTTGCCGGCAGCGAAATTGTTATCAAGGGTATTGTGCACAGCAATGATAAGCCGACGGCTGTTGTGGGCGGACATATTGTTCATGAGGGCGACGTAATAAAAGATATTGTCATTCTCAAAATAAATAAAGACTCGATTGACCTTGAAAAAGCCGGGCAGAAAAAAACTCTTAAGGTTGGAGAAACGTGGCCGTCTTTCGAAGAAACAGAACAGGCAAGTCCTGATAAATAAGTATTTAGATGTTGTTAATATACGTTTAAGAAAGGAAGTGTTATGAAAAACAGAAAACTGCGAAAAAGCCTCTTATTTTTGCTTTCTGTCGCATTGACTGTTATAGTCGCAATGCCTCTTTCTGCTCAGAATGCTCAGAATGAAAAAAGCAAAACCGAGGTCCTTTCCGGCGTGCAGCGGAAACTTCAGGAAAGGGTCAGCGTTGATTTCAAGGACACGCCAATCGATGATGTTATAAAAGTTTTTGCAGAAAAAGCCGGTATCGATGTTGTAAAAAGCCCGGAGGTAGTAGGGACGGTAACTGCAAAGCTGACCGATGTGCCGCTTCAGGAGGCCCTCGATAATATCCTCGCTGCTCACGGATACGGGTATGTTCCCTCTGAAAGCATGATTAGAATTGTTCCGATTTCCCAGATAACGGAAAAGGCAGAAAAACTTGTCAGCAAGATATACCGCATCACCTATGCTGATGTTACCGAGGTTGAGAAGGCACTTAAAAAGTTTATTTCCCAGCAGGGTTCTCTTTCGTCGAACCTGGGCACGAGCAATATCATCATCACTGATACTGAAAGCAAAATCAAGGCGATAGACACATTTATCGATGAAATAGATAGAATCACTCCGCAAATACTCGTTGAGGCGCGAATTTACGATATAACCAGCAGGGACCGCCTTGATCTTGGTGTTGAATGGGAAGCAGGGAGAAATACCACCTACGGCGGAACAGGCGTCACTGATGTAGGCCCGAACCCATCCGGCGGAACAAAGCCGTTTTCTACGGGTATTTTTGACAGCACAATCTCCAAGACTGAGGACACTACCGGGGCTATAAGGTTTGGCTGGCTTGATTCTCATGTAGATATCGATGCGCTGGTAAGGGCTGAACAGGAAGATATCGATGCCAAACTTCTCGCCAATCCGAGAATTCTCGTACTCGACAATCAGCAGGCGGTCATTAAGATTGTCTCACAGATTCCGTATCAGCAGATAACACAGGGCGGCGGCAACACTCTGCCAATAGGGACAACTGAGTTTAAGGATGTCGGAGTGACTCTTACTGTTTTACCTCATCTTACCCGCGATGGTATGGTCAGGCTGCAGTTAAAGCCGGAATTCAGCGTGAAGACAGGTGAGGTCACTTTGTCTGGGCAGTTTACTTCGAATCAGCCTATAGTCGATTCCCGCGAGGCCACTACGACTTTGCTTATAAAAGACGGACAGACAGTAGTTCTCGGCGGGCTTCGCCAAAAAGGCGCCACAAAACAAATCAATAAAATACCTCTGCTCGGTGATATTCCTTTGCTGGGACTTCTCTTTAAGTTTAAGGGTGAGGAAACAGTTACAAGCGAGCTTGTAGTTTTCGTAACGCCGAAAATTATTACTGAGCCGGTCATGACGGACAGCGAGAAAAGGCAGCTGGCGGTGACGGAATTTGAGGAGCCTGAACCGCTGGTCAATGATTCTGAAAAGGTTAAAAAATAACTGACTTATAAATTTTTACGGAGGTCTGATTGTCGGCCTTGCCATTGGGTATTCGGCAAGGCCGATTATCTTTTAAAAATTTGTTATTGACCATTCGAGTTGTTTTTCTTTTGACGCGGGCTTCGGTTTTCAGTATCTTATCCCCCTAATTATAATATTGTTTCGTTGTCATTTTATGCAAGGTTTTACCTATAAATCGTTTGATGGAAACGAAGAAAAAATTTAAGGCAGCGATATTCGACCTTGACGGTCTTATGCTCGATACAGAATCAGTTTCGCACCAGGCATGGAAGAGGGCGATGGCGGATTTTGGCTATACGCTCGAGGATGACCTCTATCATAAAATTATCGGCAGGGTGATCGATGATATTCAGGTTATCTTTGCAGAAGTCTATGGGTCGGATTTTCCTTTGAAAAAAATATATAAGCAGAGGTTTCATTATGTTGATGAATATATAGAAAAGTGCGGTATTAAAATTAAACCGGGGCTGCTCGAGGTTCTTGAATTGCTCGACTCAGTGAATTTACCCAAGGCTGTTGCGACTTCCTCTCCTGCGAAATGTGCTATGAGAAAGCTTGCGGCAGCAGGGCTGGCAGAAAGATTTCAGGTGATTCTTTGCGGCGATAATGTTCCAAATGGCAAGCCTGCGCCGGATATTTTTCTTATGACTGCTGATAAATTAAAGGTTTCTGCTGATGCCTGTCTTGTTTTTGAAGATTCGGAAAACGGCCTTATAGCCTCTCATAATGCCGGTATGACAACGATTCTTGTGCCGGATTCGAAACAGCCTTCGCCTGATATTGCCGAGTTAGCATTCAAAATCTTTCCATCTCTGTCTGATGCTGCTGTATTCTTAAAGAAAATTTTGAATGTGGAAAAATAATTGCGTTGAGTGAGAAAATCATTTCTTGGGCTTGTTTTCTTTTGTTCCGAAAAGCCCCAAGGTCTCCTGTAAAACGGGCAGTGTTGTTACGGTTATTTTAGGTTCATCAATCGGTCCTCTCACTTCCATTTGGACTATTCCCTGTCCGAAGCCTTCAGTGAGGGCCTGGAGCATTCCGGGTTCTTCGCTTGCAAGCCGCTGCCCGCGTGCTGTAAGAGATAACTCCAGCTCTTTATCTATGAGGTTCATACGGCCCGAGCCTCTGAAGGCTGCAGCGCTGCCGGAAATGTCAACTTCGTTTATGATAAGCTCCCGGCCTCGTGCAAAGGAATCAATAATCATTTGGTCGAAAGCAAAGTCTTTAGGCTCGGTGAGGTTTAATAATGCCAATAATTTTCCGAGCAGAGAAAGTTTACCTGCTTCCATATTCGTTACTTTCAGCCTCAATCTTCCGATCAAGGATTGCTTATCAGCAAAAAGCCCGGCGATGCTCAGTGAACCGCTTATATCACCCTTGGTATAACCGACTGCTTTTCCCCGCTGTCCTGTTTCATTGGCATCCTGCGGCCGCCCCTGAAAGCGGTAGGGGTCCGACAGGAGCTTTTGCATATCAACGTTTTGCATGCCGATGTCGAGCAGATAGCCCCAGCCGGAATCTGTCTGCTGAATGCTGTATTTGCCTGTCATTATCCCATTGTAGCTGGAGAATGTTAAGCTATCACCTGTCCAGGTCCGCAGGCTGCCGTCGTAATGCATTCGTGTTTTTAAATTCGTTATAAGCTTGTCGAAAACTCTTAAGGCTGCGTTGTCGAACTCAATTTGGCAGTTATCGAAGCCAGCTTGGCTTTTATAGATACCTTTTGTCTTCAATATGCCTTCGAGGCTGCTTACTGCCCCTGCAGAGCCGAAGCTGCAGGACTTAAATCGCACCTGCCCATCGAAATCGACAGAAAGCCTGCCATCTTCTCCGGCAGCAATATTTGTGTTCCTGTAGTCGAGGTCAAGCCGTCCGCTCGGCGCGATGTCGAAGTAAAAATCCCTTAAGCCTTTCGGCAAAATCGAACCAAGCTGCTTATCGAGATAGATATCGTTTGCTTCAATATTAAAGTCGGCGCTTTTAAATTTGTTTTCCGGCAGATTAATCAGTCCGTCAATTTTTATTGTGCCGCCCTGTCCTTCAATTATGATATTGTCGGCTGAGGCAGCCGCCGTTATATTTTCGAGCGTCACTTCGCCTTTGTTTATTTTTATTTTCCCCCGGACGTCGTTCAATGGATACGGAATATCTTCGAAAACCACTTTGTTGCCCGTGCATTCAATATCCATGGAATATTGCGGGAAATCATTTGTGTCATAGTTGTTGAGCTTTAAAAAGAAATTCAGATTGCCGGTTACCTGCACCTTTTTTGAAAGCTCGGCCAGGGGATTGTTAAGCATGCTGCTTAGAATCTCTATCAGGCCCTGTTTTTCTGACGGTTTGCCTGCAATAGTTTCTCCTCTAATTTCGAGGTCGTATTTCTCGTCTTTTTCGGAAGCACCTGTTGCCCTCCCGTTAATTATTATTTTTTCTCCGTCCTTTTGGGAGATAATATCTTTGATTTCAACCTGATTTTCCTTAAAAATCAGGCTGCCCGACAAATTATACAGGGGCAAACCCAGCTTTTTCCACTGTGCCTGATTGCCGAGCAGTCCGATTTCCATTGTGCTTGTTCTTCCGATGTCCGAAAGGCGGCTTTGGCGATATTCCACAGCTATCCTGCCAATTGGCGAGAAATCGTTCCACATCTTTCGCTGTTTTTCTCCCAGTGACGTATAAAGCTCTTTTTCGAGCAGCATGTTCTTGCTTGAAATCAGGATATCATATCTTAGCTTTTTTTCGACCAGCTCGACCCATCCATCGACAGTAAGGTCAACATCACCGTGCCGCCCTTTGAGCTGATTAATAACAGCGCTTTTTTCAGTTACATCGACTGCGCCTGACGAGTGTTCTATATAGTAGGGCAGCTTGATGTCGCAAAAGCGGACATCTTTACACCATATTTTTCCTTTAAAGGTCCCTGTTTGAAGGCTGCTGAGATTTCCCGAAGCATCAATATCGACTCCAATTTTGCCGGAAGGCTGATAATAATGGAAAAACTGGCGGACTGCTCCAGCTACGCTGCTGGCGGCAGGAAGGAGCGGTTCGAAATTTGAAAAGGTTTGTTCCACAAGGTCCTGCCTTGCGAAGAGGTCTTCGACATGCAGCTTGAGGCTGTAATCTTTCGTCGGCAGATAATCCAGTGCAATCCGGACACCAGACAGGTCCCAGCCCTTTATATCCGCATCTTTAGTTTCAAACCCGCCGGACAACTCGAACTTGCCCGGTCTCCATTTTCCCTGCCATTGGCCTTTACGACCGTCTGTTTCAGTTGTTGCAGCCTCGAAAAAATAAATTTCGCGGCTTTTTTCCAACTCATCTTCCGGCAGCGGCAGATATTTTTTTTCTGCCTCCTTTCCTGTTAAAGGCTCGAGCTTTGCATCCATTGCCGCCTGAAAGATTGTTTCTGCTCCCTGGCAGGAGACCTTCCTGTAGAGCAGTTTTCCCTGTGATAAACGGATTACAGGTATTTTCCCGGGTTCTCCGGGGTCTGTGAATTGAAAATTGCTGAAGTTCCATCTGTTGTTGTCTTCATTGTAATCAGCAGTAAATGTGAAATTGTTTATGTTGATTGTGCTCAGAGTCGGCCTTAAGCGAAAAAGGCTCCCTATGCTGAAGTGGGCGTGTATTGCCTCTGCCCTCAACAGCTCGCTGCTGTTGGGGTCTTCTTCGTTTGTACTGATAGCAAGGTTGCCAATATTTACCGAACCGTCGAGGTTGAATTCGACTATCTCACTGGTTATTTTCGTGTTCGTTAACTGACCTATCTGGGTAATCGCCGCCCTGCAAAGTATTTGTCCTGTGTAACGGAATGCGAGCCATAAAATAATGATTACCGCTGCTGCCTCCAGACTTAATCGCAGCAGCGTCCTGCCTACCGGTTTAAATATTTTTCTTTCTGCGGCCATCTGCCGTCTCATCAGAATCAAGCAAAGAGTTTGAGTGCTTGCATTATTTTTTTATTGCCTTGTCTGCTATGTCTCTTCGATAATATGCGCCTTCGAACTTTATCTTATCTACGGCCTGGTATGCCTTTTGTTTGGCTTCTTTTATGGTGTTCCCGAGGCCCGTTACACCGAGCACTCTTCCGCCGCTGGTGACAATATCGCTGTTATTTTGGGCTGTTCCGGCGTGGAACACTAAAACATCCTCCATCGAGGCGGCCTCCTGAAGGCCGGTTATTATTTTCCCTTTTTCGTAATCTTCCGGGTATCCTTTTGAGGCCATAACAACACAAACAGAGGCCTTTTGGTCCCACTTGAGCGTCACATCTTCCAGTTTCTGGTCGCAAACAGCAACGAGGACCTCGAGTAAATCGCTCTTGAGCCGCATCAGTATCGGCTGTGTCTCAGGGTCGCCGAAGCGGACGTTAAATTCCAGCACCCTCGGCCCGGCTGCCGTTAACATAAGCCCTGCGTACAGGACACCTTTATACGGTGTGCCGTTTCGGTTCATTGCATCCACTATCGGTATCAGAATCTCCCGAACAATCTGGTTCATCAAATCTTCGGTGACGACCGGCGCAGGACTGTATGCTCCCATTCCGCCGGTGTTCGGCCCGGTGTCACCATCTCCGATGGCCTTGTGGTCCTGGCTTGACTCCATCAAATAAATATTATGTCCATCCACAAAAGCGAGTATTGATGCCTCCTCTCCAAGCAATTTGTCTTCCACGATGATTTTGTCACCCGCAGGGCCGAATATTCTTTTCTCCATAATCTGTTCTGCCGCCAAAATTCCGTCAGCAGGGTCGTCGCAGACGAACACTCCCTTTCCTTTAGCCAGTCCCGCTGCCTTTACTACAACCGCATCGTTTCGGGTTGCTATATATTTTTTTGCGTCGATGAAGCTATCGAAGATTTTTGCCTCTGCTGTGGAAACAGATGCAGCCCTCATAAGATGTTTGGAAAAGGCCTTGTCCGATTCGAGCTGAGCGGCGGCAGCACTTGGCCCGAAGGCCTTTATCCCCGCAGCCTCGAACCTGTCAACGATTCCGTTTGCGAGGGGCTCTTCCGGGCCGACCACAAGGAGGTCCACCTTTTTTTCCTTAGCGAACTTCAGGAGCACGTCGATGTCGCTATCTTTTATTGCAACGTTTTCACCGCACATAGCTGTTCCGGGATTTCCAGGTGCTATAAAGAGTTTTTCTAAATTCTTCGATTGTGCCAGCTTCCATGCCAAGGCATGTTCTCGCCCGCCGCTGCCCGTTAATAATACCTTCATTTCCAATTCCTTTA
>JBFZBH010000005.1:0-15069 GCA_041308525.1 Phycisphaerae bacterium
CAAAGGAGGGGAGCAGAAAAAGCGGCCTGATAAAAGTCAGTTGTCCTTTGAACTGAATTTTAACAGCATTGGTGAAAAGAATGATTGAAGCGGCCGATGCGATAAAAACCGCAGGCGGGAATGGAAAAACACTCAAGAGGAAAAGGCCGCAGGAAATTCCCGCGATGTTTGCCAAAAAATCAGCAAAGTCCCTCGTCCGCCCGGAAGCCAAACCCTGCAGCCACTCATCGGCTGCTGCATAAATAAAAAGAAGTCCGAAAACAATCCAGATATTCTTCTTTTTCCAATCAGGCTTATCGATTGAGCTGACACAATACCACACCAGCAAAATAAGGACAAAATATACGAGAAAATGCAGGGCCTTGTCAGAAGCCTGAAGCTGACGAAGCATATACAGCGGCACGGTTATATGTGTCAGAATAAAAATACCGGGCCAGTAAAGAAGCAGCAGGATTAAGGAGTATTTTTGCCGCGTTATCATTCAGTTACTTTTTTCGAAAGTGCTTCGTATCTGTCGAAGGCCTTTTTCATGCCCGCTTTCATTTGCTCATTGTCGCCGACCAGCTCAAGGGCGCTCTTTTGCGACTTAACAGATTCCTGTATCTGCCAAATGGCCGATTCGAAAAGCGCAAGAGCATAAGTATCGAGCACCATAGCGTCTTTACCCTCGGTCAATTCGTTGGCCTTCGCCGCAGCCTGCAGGGCAATAGAATAATCACGCTTCGGTTTTTCGACGTTCATCAGAATCTGCCATGCAAAATCATTAAGAAGCGGAGCGTCGGCATCTTTTATGACCTCTTCTGCATATTTTCTTGCATTTTCTTTAGTGCCGCTTTTAAGCGTGTTGAAGTATGCTGTGCCGTTCTTTATTATCTTCTCGTACCTGGCCTGTTTCTCTGCCGCCTCTTTGGCGTATTTTTCCATATCGAATTTGCGTTCCAGAACCTGCTCGAGAACTTTATCCAAATCGGCCATCGGATGGCCTGTCCAAACAATCGTGCTGTTCTGGTCCACAATAAAAGCTGTCGGTATCCCCTGCGCACCGAAAGCCTCCATATATGCCTTATCTGCATTTCCATTCGTGTCAATGGCAATAGTGTAATTCATGTTATCGCCCATCTTTTCCACAAATGGCTTGACCTTATCGCTGGTCTCATTCGAGATGCCGATTATCGTGACGTTTTTATCCTTATATTTTTTCTGGACCTCTGTCAGATGGGGTATGCTGACCCTGCACGGCCCGCACCAAGTGGCCCAAAACTCGACGACATACACTGAACCTTTCTTAAATGTTTCGACGGGACTTCCCTTTACCCACTGAAGACCTTTCAACGGTGCCGCAGCAATCCCAACTTTCGCCTTGGGAGCAGTTTCGCTGCTTTCTTTGGCAGCCTCCTTGGCAGCAATCTTTTTCATCGGCACTGATGCCGGCTTTTCCTTATCAGCCTTATCATTGCTGTCCTGACACAGACCGAGAGAACTGAAGATAAACAATATTGCGATGATAAAATTTAGTTTCATTTTTATTGCCCTTAAAAAAATTGCCTTTACTTGAAAAACCGTTATTAATCATTTACGCCCTCGAGAGACGAGGTGTTCCGCATACAATACCAGATTTCGAGCCAAAAAACAACAGCGAAGTTGAATTTAACTGCCGGCCAGTTTTCCTTTATTTATGGCTTTTCAGTCAAAAAAGCTTATAATTTGGAAAATTATTGAAAACGGATTAAATCTTTTTTAGGAGAAAAATAAAGATGAAAAACAATGGTAATTCCAAAAAAATGTTCTCAGTGATTATGATGTGCATCATACCGGTCTGCCTTGTGATGATTTCAACCGTCATCAGCCAGACAGAAACCGAAGAGAAGAAGACTATACAGCTTCCTGCACCAAAACTGGATGGGGCGGTGAGCCTTGAAAAAACCCTTGCGACGCGCCGAAGCATCAGGCAGTTTTCCGACCGCAAATTTACAATGGACCAAATTGGACAGTTGGCCTGGGCCGCGCAGGGCATAACAGAACCGAAAAGAGGACTTCGCACAGCGCCTTCTGCAAGGGCAACTTACCCGATACAGCTTTATCTTGCCTCGCCATCCGGGCTTTATCTTTACATACCTCAAAGCCATTCTCTGCAGGTTCTGACAGAAACTGATTTAAGGGGCAAGCTCGCTGAGCGACAGGTTGCTGTCACTAATGCGGGGTGCAATTTTATCATCGCTGCGAAGGTAAGAAATACAGCAGGACAATACGGCAGACGGGCAGACAACTCGATGTATCTCGAAGCAGGCCATATCGCACAAAATATCCTGCTCGAGGCAGTAAGCCTCGGTCTTGCCGGAGTTCCTGTCGGCGGATTCGACCCCAACAACGTCGGCAAAGTCTGTAATCTGCCCTCAGACCAGGAGCCTATCTATATGGTTGCAACAGGTTATCCTGCTCCTCCGGCTCCGCCAAAAGATTCAGAAAAAAAAGACTGATAATTTTATGAGTCTAAAAATTTTTGTCTCTTAAGGCTGTTATTTTAAATAATAACAGGCAATACTGCGGCTGCAACAATACAGGGGTTCAAGAATTTTCTTTACAAAAAGAACCAAATATGTTATACTTTTTATAATATATTTAGCATTTTTTTGCGGGGAACCCTAAATGATTATGATAAAAAAAATGACTATTCTGATTGTTTTAACCTTCGCAGCCGGGTTGGTTTGGGGGCAGGCCGACGATAAACAAATACTTTCAGGCCGAGACCTTCTCAAAACCATACGCCAGCAAAAGGGAACTTCTGATAAACCCAGCTATGAACAGAGAAAACAACAGGAGCAGACAAAACCTGCCCGCGATGCAAACGCCCCAGCAGACGTAAATAAAACCCAAACGGCAAAACCTCCTGCTGATGCAAATGTGCCGGCAGAGGCAATGAAAATTGAAATAAAGAAACCTGCTGATGTGAATATCCCAGCAGCAAAGAAGACGATTGAGGAAAAACTAACCGAAAAACCAAAAGTCACCGCGACGCCGGCAGCCGATGCCAATAAACCTCCTTCAGTGCAAAAACAAATGCCCAGGCAGACCGCGGGCGACAAACTGTTTTCAGTTATCCCTGCAGACAGCCTCTTTATTCTGCGCGTGAACAATCTCGATTACGCTTTGAGCCAGGCAGACCTTTTGCTTGGCGATCTTTCTCCGATGGCCTCGGGATTATCTGCGGCTGCTCGAATGGCAATGGCAGAGCTGTTCGGCTCGCCGGATTTAAAAGGCATAAATATGGCCGGCAGCTTCGCACTCTTCGGATTGCCCGCATCAAATCAGGTTAACGAAGAAGCATCGATGCCTTCGTTGTACGTGTTAATGCCAATGAAAGATTACGGACTGTTCAGCAACGGCAACCCGAATGTCGGCAAACCGGATGAAAATAAGATTTCGAAAATTACAGTAGATGCAAACGAAACATTAGCCGTAAAACAGATGGGCAATTTCGCCCTGTTAGCACCCGAAAGCCAGTATGAGGGCTTTAAGGCGCTTCAAGAACCTTCAGCCGTTTCTGAAAAAACATCGATAGCATCGATGATTGAAACCGATGCAATGAAAAATGCATCTTCCGCGACGATATGGCTTTGGGTCAATACTCAAAAACTTGCCGAATCTTTCGGCGAGGATTTGACCGGTCAGCTGACATCAGTAAGTATGATGACAGGAGGAATGGTACCCTTGCAGACAACAGAGGCCGGCCCTGAGCAAATTCTCAAAGATTTGCGGTCTTTGAGCCTGGCAATTACACCATCTGCCAAAATGATAAAAATATCCGGCATTATAAGCACTGTCAGCGGAACTGAGACTGCAAAAATTCTGGCGGCAGATTCGCCGTTTATGCAGCAAATCATCGAAGGTTTAAAAGCCCAAAATCCAAAACAGCTCGGCACCCAGCTTAAGGAAATTACAACACTTATCCCTGCTGCAAAAAATGCCGATTTCGTCGGCACTGTCAATTTAATGGATTTGGTAAAGGCAGACGCAAACATCCCGATGGTAACTGCTGACACTGCAGAAACAGAACCTGCTGGCAATATGGTGTTTGCCCTGAAGTGCTCCGATGACAAACTTACCTTCGATATCGCGGTGCCGAAAGAACAGCTATCGGCGGTCGCTATGGCAGCCTTGCCAATGATTATGATGTTTGGAGAACAGGAAACTGCGGGAGCTGCAATGACATTCGATATGAACAGCCCCGGCGGATTGACATTTGACATCAACAGCGTCTCTATGGAAACTACAACAATCTTGCCAAAACAAACAATTACCTTTCAGGAAGAAAATGGCGTGATTATTGCACAACCCAGAAAGGTTGACCTTCCTGATATGTACGGCAAATCCGATAACCTCTTCAAAATGCCGCTGATTACTATGCTGCCAAATAAAGCTCTTGGTGTAACAGGCGGCGTCCTGAAAAAAGCAGCCGGCGGAAACAGCGAAAACATTCTTCCGGGTAACGAATGGGACTGCCAGATAGAGTTTTTCTCTTTATCGGATGACAAAAGAACTGTGGAATTTGACATTGCTCTTGCCTTGCCGAATGAAAGCGTAAAGACCCTCAAAGAAGCACAGGGCTCGCTGGACTTTTTAACCTCAAGCGGTTCGGAGAAAAAAGAGTCCGGGCCTATCGATTTTATGCCGGGTATCTGGATAGAAGCCCTTGGAACCACCATTCAATCCATAAGCAATAGTCCCCTCAAAGAAAACGACACAGACATAACCTTACAGTTAAACGTCGAGCCGCAAACTATATTATCTGCACAGTTTTTCTCACAGGACGGCAAGCCTTTGGAGGCACAACAAACCGGCTGGAGCAAAATCGATAGCATTTACACAATAAAATACACCATCAGCGGCAGAATTCCGCCTGCAGGAAAGATAATCTTCGAAACAGCAAAGAACGTTCAGAAAAACACTATTCCATTCAAGGCCGCAAATCTGCCCCTCACAATCGAGACAAGATAACAATGCTATGACATGTCTTTGTAACGGTTTGTAATCGGAAGACGCCAGTCTTTGCCGAATGCACGCTGGGTAATTTTTATGCCGGGCGGAGACTGACGCCGTTTGTATTCATTTTGGTCAACCATTGTGATGACACGCCTGACCGTATCAGCAGGAAGCCCGGATTCGATAAGCTCTTGTGCGGATTTATCCTCCTCGACATAGCCCGAGAGAATCTTGTCGAGTAAATCATACTCAGGCAAAGTATCTGTGTCCTTCTGGCCCGGCCTTAATTCAGCCGTCGGCGCCCTGTTTATCACAGCTTCTGGAATAATCTGGCGCCCGTTTGTCATGTTGACATATTCTGCAAGACTGTAAACAACTGTCTTCATAACATCTTTTATGACTGCAAAACCACCGGCTGTATCTCCGTAAAGCGTTGTATATCCAACAGCCGTCTCGCTTTTATTGCCGCTCGTCAGGACAAGCGCACCGAGCTGATTGCTCAGTGACATTAAAATTGTTCCCCGAATCCGGGCCTGCAGGTTCTCGTATGCAATACCCTGATTATCCCAGCCCTTCACAGCCCGCAATTCCTTATCGAACTCCTTTAGAATCGGCTCGATTGGCACGGTTAAAAATTTAATTCCAAGATTATCCGCAACTTTTTTCGCATCGTTTATCGTTTCAGGACTGTTAAACCGTGAGGGCATTGTTATGCCTGTTACATTTTCCGCGCCGAGTGCCGCGGCTGCGATTGCTGCTGAGAGCGAAGAATCTATTCCGCCCGATAAACCCAGCAGGACTTTTTGGAATCCGTTCTTGCGGGCGTAATCCCGCGTCCCTAAAACAAGTGCCTGATATATCTCTTCGAGAGGCTCATCGGAAATAGGCACAGAAGGACTTAATAATCTGACTTTTACCGAACCATCGCCCGGCACAACATCAGCAATGAATAAATCCTCGACGAACCCTTGTGCAATACCGGCAATCCGGCCTTCGGAATCGGCAAACATACTTCTGCCATCGAAGATAAGCTCATCCTGTCCTCCGACCAGATTACAGTAACCCACAGCACAGCCGATTTTCCGTGCGCTGGCGATTACGATTTGTTCCCGGTCCCCCTGTTTGCCGGCATAAAATGGCGAAGCTGAAATATTGGCAAGCAGATCTATCTTCCCGGAATCAGCGAAGAATTCCGAGAGCCACTCGATGTCCCAGATGTCCCTGCATACTGTAACTGCAATATTCAAGCCACTGGTCTTCAAAATCAATGGGCAGCTTCCCGGCTGGAAATATCTTTGTTCATCGAACACACCGTAGTTGGGAAGCTGAGCCTTGTGATAAACCGAACTTATAGAGCCGTTTTGGAGGACAGCAGCAGAGTTGAAGATATTCCCGTTATCAGACAACGGACAGCCGACAACAGTCGTTATTTTTTTGCAGTCGGATGCAAGCTTTTCAAGGACCCTGCGGCAGTCCTCGAGAAAATATTTTTTATGCAGCAAATCTTCCGGCGGATAGCCGCTGACCGCAAGCTCCGGGAAAACCAATAGCTCGACCGACCTTTCGAGGGCCTGCTGATACATTTTATGAATCTTCGCAGCATTACCCCGCAGGTCCCCTACCACCGCATTAAATTGTCCCAGTCCTATTCGCAAACTCTGCCAGCCTCCGGCATCTTATGAAATTGTTTCAACATTTCAGTTTTCACTGCTTTTCTGCTTTAATGCCGCACGGGAAAACTTCTAATCCTGCCCGCTCCCTAACATTTTAAAAAACACGTGTTTAAACCACAATCCTTTTTTTCGCAATGAATTAACAAGAGCAATATATTCTCATCACAGTTAATTGTGAAAGTCTCTGACTTTTTAAGTGATATGCAGTCAAGTCCGTTTGTTATGCAAAATATCGTAAGCTTAAAAGCTACTTCGTCACGGCAATTGATTTACGGAAGAGCGCCAGGCTGTACACAAAGAACGCAAGACCAATTGCCCCTACCACCAGAAAATTGAGCCAAGCCGCGCTAAGCCCGCCGCCGCGATAAATAATCACCTGCGAAAAGCTGACAAAATGCCGTGAAGGCAGGAAGAATGTCAGGTACCGCAGCCATTCAGGCTGGCTCTCGACCGGCGTATTGCCCCCCGAAAGAAGCATCAGCGCAAGGATCACAAGAATTATCAGTAGCGCAAACTGGGCCATCGACCGCGAAATCGTCCCCAGGAATATCCCGAGCGCAGTCGCAAAGAATAAATAGAGCACAACGCCAAAGAACCACAGGGTGTACGAACCGGCGAACGGCACCTGCAGCACCATCCGTACAATCAAAAAGAGAGAGCCGCCGGTTGCAATTAGAATCACAAGACCGTTGGCCCAAACCTTCGCCATTGCAATCTCGAACGAGGTTAGCGGCATCACGAGCAAATGTTCAAGCGTTCCGTGCTCGCGTTCACGTATCACCGCGGCACCTGTCAGAACGACTGTCAGCAGAGTTATCTGATTTATGATAGCCACCACACCTGTAAACCAAGCGGATATCCCATTCGGATTGAATAGCTTGCGAATGACCAGATTGACTGGCTGACTCGACGAAATATCCGTGCGTGTGAGAAAACTTGAGATGCGATCGTTGATGATATTTTTAATGTAGTTGGCGCCGATGCCGGCCTGCTGCATTGCAGTCGCATCGATGTTCACCTGAATTTCCGGATTGCGACCGGCTTTAAGATCTTCCTCGAACCTCGGCGGGATGGCAACAACGAACATGAACCGGCCTTTATCCATCGCATCTTCGACCTCTCTGGAGTTAATCCTCTCAGGCACCTGGAAATTCGGCGGATAGAAGGCATTGATCAGTTCCTTGGACAAGGCCGAACTGTCCTCGTCCACAAAAGCAATCGATGCGTTGTTGACCTCATTCGAAGTACCCGTCGCCTGGACATATATCGCCATCGTAAATGCATAAATAACAAAAATAACCATCACCCAATCGCTTAACAGGCTGCGCATTTCCTTTAGCCCAAGCCACAAGATGTTAAGTAATGTAGTCATTGCTATTTCTCCTGTTTTCTTAGGCCGATGAAACTGACCGTCCAGAGGACCGGTATGCAGCAGGCCAGAAAAATAATGTCTTGTATCATAAGGCTGGGGCCTATTCCCTTTGTATATGCACCAACACTGGAGTGCATATAGTAAGAGGTTGGCCATATCGTCCCAAAGAGTCTGGCATTACCCTCAAGAGTCGAGACCGGCTGAAGCAACCCGGAAAATTGAACAGTCGGTATGATTGTGATAATCGCTGTAATAAAGACAGCTGCGACCTGACTGCTGGTGAAGGTCGAAGTTACCATGCCAATTCCTGTCGTCGCCGTGACGTAAAGCAGTGTGCACAATGTCAATGTCAGAATGCTGCCCTTGATTGGGACGCCGAAGACGACCAGTGCCATGGCGATCAGAATGAAAAAGTTCAGCATGCCGATCGCGATGTAGGGAATTTGCTTGCCCAGAAGGTACTCCATCCTTCCTGTCGGTGTGACATAGAAGTTGATCATTGAGCCAAGCTCCTTCTCGCGCACAATGCTGACTGTCATAAGAATCGCAGGTATTAAGACCAGCAGCAGAGCCGGGACACTCGGCACTATAGAATAGATACTTTCGAACGTCGGATTATACATATATCGCTCTTCGATATTGGCTGTGTATTGCTTAGGGCTTGTTGGCAGTCCGCTTTCGGGGTCCTGCAGCATCGTATTGTGAACACCCTGGACATACTGCGCGACTGTCTCGCCGCGGAATGTCATTGCGCCATCTACCTGCGCCAGCACATCGGGTACGGCTCCCCTGCGAAAATCTCTGCCGAAATTCGGCGGTATTTCAAGTACCAGCGAGATGTCATCTGACTGCAGCCGCTTGAGTGCTTCATCTGCAGAGTGAAGTGGCGCAGCACGTGTAAAGTAAACTTGCGAGCCGGCGAATTGTTCAAGATAGGCGCGGCTTTCCGGCGATTGGTCAAGGTCGAGCGAGGAATACCGAATGTTTTCGACATCAGTAGTAATTCCAAAGCCGAATACAAGCATCAGCAGCGCCGAACCTAAAAAGGCGAATGTCAATCGCACAGGGTCGCGAAGAATCTGCCATGTTTCGTTGTTGGTGTATGCCAGCATCCGGCCTATGCCCAGCTTAAAGGCGGAGGTTTTCGACGGCGTCTGGGGAGCCCTAGGCTTGTCGGCCACGGATGTGACGACGGGCACTTTGTCCTTGGCTTTCTTGCCGGACGCGGCATCGGCTATTGCATCCTCCATGTAGCCGATGAAAGCTTCCTCAAGGCTGGCAGAACCCCGTGCCTCTATCAATTTGTGCGGAGCATCACACGCCAGAACCTTTCCTGCGTTCATCAGAGAGATGCGGTCACAGCGCATCCCTTCATTCATAAAGTGGGTCGTTACAAAAATCGTCACGCCTTGTTTGCGCGAAAGATCTATAAGCAATTCCCAGAAACTGTCCCGGGCGACAGGATCGACTCCTGATGTTGGCTCATCAAGAATCAGTATTTCCGGTTCATGAAGAACGGCAACAGCCAGTGAAAGCCGCTGGCGCAAACCCATTGGAAGAGCATCGGCCAGAGAATCCATATGCGGACCAAGTCCGAATTTTTCCACCAGTTCATCAATGCGTGCTTTTGCCTTATCTGAAGGAATGTGATAAAGGCGGGCATCCAGGATCAGGTTCTCTCTAACGGTCAGCTCACCGTAAAGCGAGAATGACTGAGTCATATATCCGAGGTTCTTGCGGACTTCGATACTTCCGGCTTCAACGGAGCTGCCGAAGATTGTCGCCGACCCTTCGCTGGGCGGCAGCAGACCCGTCAGCATCTTCATAGTTGTTGACTTGCCGCAGCCGTTGGAGCCGAGGAAGCCAAATATTTCGCCGCGCTCAATCGCAAGTGTGACGTGGTCAACAGCAACAAAGCTGCCGAAGCGGCGAGTCAGGCCTTTGGCATCGATGGCGATTTCCGTTTTGGCTGACGCACGCGGCGGGATGGTTAACGCTTTATGACCCATGCGTTTTTCTTCCGGCAGAAGGGCAATGAAGCACTGCTCCAGATCTTTAGTGCCTGTCCGCTTCATCAATTCATCAGGTGTCCCTGTCGCCAGCACACGCCCGGCATCCATTGCCACTATCCAGTCCCACTTTTGCGCTTCATCCATATAAGCAGTGGAAATGACCACGCTCATACTTGGGCGGCCTGCACGAATATCGTCAATTAACGTCCAAAACTGCTGCCTGGAGAGCGGATCAACGCCTGTTGTGGGTTCATCGAGAATAAGAAGGTCCGGTTCGTGGACCAATGCGCCGCAGAGACCAACCTTTTGTTTCATTCCGCCCGACAGCTTGCCGGCAGGACGTTCAGGGAACGGGCCAAGTCCGGTGGCATCGAGCAGTTCTTTCACTTTGGCCGGACGTTCTACGGACGATAGCCCAAAGAGTCGAGCCATGAAATCGACGTTGTCACGAACGCTGAGTTCCAAATAGAGGTTCTTGCCCAAACCCTGGGGCATATATGCAATTTGCGGGCACACGACACGTCGATGGCGGACATCAGCTATGTCTCCGTCGAGTACAGTCACTTGTCCCTGCTGCATCTTCTTAGAGCCGGCTATCAGGGCCATAAGTGTCGACTTACCGACACCGTCAGGGCCGATTATGCCGACCATAATCCCGCTCGGAATATCGAGTGAAATATTGTCAAGCGCTACAACCTTGCCATAACGGTGGCTGACGTCCTTAATCGAAACCACCGGCTTGCCAGCGGACGTGAAGGAAGATACCTGTGACCCTGTTGATACCATGATTTAAATCTCCAACTTTACGCATTTATTGGATTTTAGGATGCTGCATTTCATTAGCGCCTTTGATCTTCTACATCTTTCACGCTGCCGTATGATTATCAATGCCATTCTCATTTGGCTCCCTGTACGGAGCTTGAAACCGCTGGTTCGGCAGTTTGTTTATTCTCCGGCTTTGTTGGGGAATCTAAACGGATCTGCAGCCAGTCCGGCCAAACCGCCGATTCATCCACTTTAACATACCCGACACCTCTAATGCCTGTCTTGATTTGCTCGACATAAGCACTAACAAGCTCTTCTGGCACCTGTATCTTCACGCGGAACATCAGCTTATCGCGCTCGCTTTGTGTCTCAACCTGTTTGGGGGTAAACTGAGCCTCAGGTGAAACGAAGCTGATATATCCAGGAGCTGCACGGCCGGGGGCAAAATCAAGCGTAATCCTCGCTTCATCACCAACCTTAAGGCTCGCGGCCTGTGCCGAGGGAAGGAATATCTCCATGTAGATATCTTCCAAGTTCACCAGCGTTAATGCCTTTCCGCCTGGCCCAAGGACTTCACCAACTTCAGCCAGCCGATATAGCACTCTTCCGCGAACAGGTGATTTAAGAGTCGCATCGTCAATGCGGGTTTGTATCGTAGCCACATTTGCCTGCGCAGCTTCGACCTGCTGCTTACAGGTCTGAAGTCTGGCTTCCTCTTCAGCGAGGGCAGCCGAACTTGCCTCCAATGTTGTCTTTCGGGCCTCTAATTCCCGCTGCGAAGCGGCGTTGTCCTCGATTAATTTGCTGGTGCGCGCGAGCTCTATTTTGGCATTTTCGGCCAAACTTTTCTGCCTGATGATTGCAGAGGTTGCACCCACCACGCGTTCTTTAGCAGCCGCAACGTTTGCCTTGGCCTCAGAAAGCTGGGACTCCAGCGTAACGGTATCCAGCTGTACAAGTACCTGGTCAGGTTTGACCAGGTCACCTTCCTTAACGAAGATTTCCTTGACCCTCAGAGGCTCCTTAGCAGCCACATCAACCAGCTTGGACTCGAGCCGGCCGTTCCCAGAGGCGATGCCTTTGGGCAACGAAGATTGAAGTGTCTTCCAATACTTGTATCCAACCAGCGCTGCGATTAAGATAACAACCACCAGAATTATTCTTTTCAGAAACTTTTTAGAAATACCTTTAGCCATGGCAAACTCCATAATAGTTAACGGTTAGGTTAGTGCCGGCCGCCGCTGCCTTAATAAATTTTTTCCCAGTGAAGGCAGGTTCGTTCGGCAGGCACGTCCCGGGAAAATCCGCTGCCACCTTGGTCAGCGTAGCCCGGGATGACGTAACCAAAACTCCGACAATTAATTTTCTCCACAACATCATAATTTTCATATCATAAGTAACGTCTATAAATAATTCCAACAATGGCATAAAACACTGTCAAACCCAATTTCCAAATCTAAACCCATAATGCATTTCACCGGAGAATCAATCAGCTTCTACCATTCGGGTTTATGCAACAGCGGCAGCTTGCTGGCAGGCGGAGGTACCGTTAAAACATCCGGTGCCGCCCAAGAAGGCAGCATCTTGCCCCAGTCAGTCCGTTTTTGCATCTCGGTTTGTATATTTTCCGCTATGATTGGCTGGCCCTTTCGCAGTTCCCAACCTCCGCCCAGGGCCTTATACAAAGCAATCAAATTCGTAGCAATTGATGAGTGTGTTTGGGCCAGGGTATTTTCCTCCTGCAGCAGCGAACGCTGAGCTTCCAAAACACGCTGATAATCCACAGCACCTTCCCTGTATTGTATCAGTGATATCTCTACTGACCGCCTCGCAGCATTTACAGCATTTTGGTCAAAGACCATTGCTTCCTGAGCCCTTATAAAACCCGTAATCGAATCTTCCGCTTCCTGGGCCGCCCTCAGCACTGTGTTTTGGTAGTTGACAAGCAGCTGCTGGAACCGTGCATCCTGAATACGAACAATATTTTCTAAGCGTCCGTAATTGAAAATCGGCCAGCTAAATCCCGGACCAAATGAATAGAAAAAGCTGTCGCTGTCAAACATATTATGAAATTCAGCGTCGCCGGACCGCGACCCTCCATCGCTGCTGGTTTGAAAACCGATTTCACCGAAAAGAGAAAAACTCGGATAGAGTTCTGCTTTTGCTATCCCTATGCGTGCGCACTGTGCGGCCGCATAAAGTTCAGCACTGCGGATATCCGGCCGCCGACGCAACAGTTCTGCGGGTACGCTCACGGCCACTTCAGCAGGCGCCGTCGGAATCCCTTTGGGGCCATCCATTAACGCCTGAATCTCACCGGTCGGTTGTCCCAACAGAGTGCTCAAAGCATTTTGAGCCTCCCTAAGTCTGGCTTGCAGCTTGGGAATGGTAGCCCGTGTACTCTCTAATAAAGTTGTCGCCTGAGCTACATCCAGTTCCGATGTTGCACCATTTCGAAAACGAGAATCGGCAATTTTCCATCCTTCCTGCTGCACCTTGACATTTTCACGTGCCAGTTCGATGAGCACCTCAAACGTTCGAATCACGGTATATGTCCGAGCAACTTCAGCTGTGAGCGACACAAGTGCATCATCGTAGTCTGCTACAGATGCAATCAGGCTTGCATGGGCTGATTCAACATCCCGACGAAACTTGCCCCAGAAATCCAGTTCCCAAGTTGCATCAAAGCCTGCCTGATAATCCCAGTGATTGCGATCAAGGCCAAAGCTGTTGGCTGCATTTTCACTTAATCCCGCCTTCGTTACACCGCCGAAAGCATCCTGCTGCTGGGGATACTGCCCGCCGATGGCAACGCCTAATCTGGCACGGGCCTCAAGAATCCTCAGGCCGGCAATCTGAAGCGGCAGGTTTTGCTTGTATGCAAGCTCAATTAACTGGTCAAGCGCCGGATCGTTGAAAGCTTTCCACCACTGACTGTCAACATCTGTCTGGGTATTGAGCCGCTGGTCACTTTTATCACTCCAGTTTTCATTAACTTTCGTTTCGGGTCTCGCATAGTCGGGCCCCACAGTACAGCCGCTAAAAATCAATACTGTGCTGAGAATTAAAACCACCCCGACGCCCGCTAACAGCCTTCGGAACATCGCTTCTTTTATATAGATACCACTGAGCATTAAGAAATCTCCTTTAATTTGTTTTAAGGATGATACATAAAATACATCCGCATATTTGAAACCAGAATAATAATTTTCATTGATACTGTCAATCCAATTTTTAACCTTTCATGCCTCTATAACATCGCCCTGCGACGGCAGCACAGTCCTTAATCTATACTGCTTTCTGATACGTTCAGACAATGCATTGCGCTGACTATCTTCGCCGTGTATTAATACCATCAGCGGCTTGCTGGCGGCAACCGTATCCGTCCAGGCAAGCAAATCACTCTGACCGGCATGGGCACTGAAACCGCCCAATGTGTATATCTTTGCCTTTACGGCGATCTTCTCATTGAAAATATTCACCTGCTTGGCACCTTCTATTAACAAACGTCCCAGTGAACCTTTGGCCTGATAACCAACCATAAGAACAGATGTTTGGGGTTTCCAGAGATTTTGCCATAAGTTTCCTTTTCCTTCAAGTTTTAGAAATTTCAATTTCATCCGCTGACTTATTCAAATCACGAGCCGGTATTTTCTTCTTTCAAACCGCGACTGCCTCGCAGTACATGCATAATGCGATTATGTTTAATAGGCCGTTTGAAAAATTGAGCTTTTTTATCCTGTTTCATTCTGCTCATTTAATTTCTCCCCGCTGGAACGCTTCAACCGCTTTATGAACCGATGAAAAGTATGTCTTTCCGTAGAACTGCTCCTTCAAACCGATCCTTTCGAGCATTTCACGCAATGGGCGATTCGCCCGTGCAATTACAAAGGTAATTCCTTTCTGCTGCAACTCATTGATAAGGCGCGACAGCATATCTGCTGCAGTCACATCGATTCCCCATACCGCCTGCATATCAAGCACGATGCAGCGAACAGGACTTGGGCTCGATTCGACCAGCTGGCGGACCCGCTGATTGAAATACTCCGCATTCGCAAAGATAAGCGGTGCATAAAATCTGTACGCGATTAGTCCGGGAATCGTTTGTGCTTCAGAACCTTCGCTCAGGTCATGGTATCTGCCGGTCCCGTGCAAGTCGTGAAGCACTGCATCCATCGGGCGGGCAATCCTGCCCAGCAGATATATCAGTGAAATCAGAACACCTATCATTATGCCCGGCACTACGCCTATAACCAAAACTCCCCCA
>JBFZBH010000006.1:0-14836 GCA_041308525.1 Phycisphaerae bacterium
ATTGAACCGGCGGGCTGAAGTCATCGGTTCCTGTTGTTGCGGTCATTGAGATTTCCGAACTGCTGACTGCATAAGGCACAGTTGCCCATGTCGCCGGATTAGGCGTCGGCGGATTTGTATCTGCCAGTGTTGTTGCGCTTGCAGGGGCCGAAGCAGTTCCAGTGTTGAGCAGTGCATCACGCATCTGGACAGTGTAGGTGTACTGCGTGTTTGGGTTAAGACCGGAATCAACATAGGTTGTGCTTGTCTGCCAGCCTGAATCAGTTCCGCCCGGATTTCCGCTTGTCTCATCGAAGTAATATTGAACGGGCGGGCTGAAGTCGTCAGTTCCAGTTGTTGCCGTCATAGTAATTTCAGTTTGGCTGACAGCCGTCGGTGCCGTAGCAAATGTCGCCGGATTCGGCGTCGGCGGATTAGAATCAGCAAGTGTTGTTGCACTTGCAGGCGCCGATGCTGTTCCTGTGTTCAGCAGCGAATCACGCATCTGGACAGTGTAGGTGTACTGCGTGTTCGGGCTAAGACCTGTATCGGTGTAGGTTGCACTTGTCTGCCATCCGCTGTCGGTTCCGCCTGGATTGCCGCTTGTCTCATCGAAGTAATATTGGACAGGAGGCGAGGCATCCGAGCCTGTTGTTGCAGTCATGGTAATTGCTGTTTGACTTTGAGCTGTTGGTGCTGTTGCAAAAGTCGCCGGATTCGGAGTTGGCGGATCATCATCACTGCCGCCGGTGAACAGATCCATAACCTCTTGATCAGACAGCGCGTAGTTAAATATATTCAACTCGTCAATTGAGCCTGCAAAGTAGTGTGTATTAGTCTGAAGGTTTCCAAAATGTAATGTCGGCGGAGATGTCTTGGGGCCTGTCGGTCCGGTTATGCTGTTTTCCGGCACTCCATTCACATAGACTTTCATTAAACCGGTAGTTGCATTACGAGTAGCAGCGACGTGGTACCAGACGTTGTTGTTAATGCTTGTTGTCGATACAATAGTAGTATCCGGATTACCTACGCCGAAGCCGAACTTATCGGCGACAAGAGCGGTTCCGAAATCGTTAGTTGAACCTCCGACCTCACCATCGACAAGTCCATCGCCCTGATACCAATGGCCTGAAGCAGCAGTGTCGGTTGTTTTGACGCGGAATGCAATGGTGAAATCATTGGAAATGTTTCTTGTAATGACAGCATAATCATTAGAGCCATCGAAAGTCAGATAGCCTGAACCGTTCAGAGCAGCACCGCCGTAAATGGTGGCGTTATTGCTGCCCATGCTGTCGTAGGCAATAGTGCCGCTTGCTTCGTCGAAATTCCATTGTCCTACATGCCCCGGTGTTGCACTGTAAGGCGCCGATGCAGTACCGGTATTGCCGAGTGAATCTCGCATCTTTACAGTATAGGTGTACTCGATGTTCTCGGTCAATCCTGTATCATTGTAGGTGGTGCTCGTCTGCCATCCTGAATCTGTTCCGCCCGGATTACCGCTTGTCTCATCGAAATAGTATTCGACAGGGGATGAGTAATCTGAGCCGGTGGTTGCCGTCATAGTAATCTCTGTTTTGCTGACAGCAGTCGGAACCGTTGCAAACGTAGCTGGATTCGGCGTGGGCGGGTTATTATCTATCGGAGTTGTCGCGCTGGCGGGAGATGATGCAGTACCGGTATTACCCCATAAATCACGCATCTTGACAGTGTACGTGTATTGCGTACCTGCAGTCAGACCTGTATCGTTGTAAGTCGAACTTGTCTGCCAGCCACTGTCGGAGCCGCCCGGATTTCCGCTTGTCTCATCGAAGTAGTATTCGATGGGAGTTGAAGCATCGGAACCGGTAGTTGCCGTCATAGTAATCTCGCCCGGATTGACAGCCGTCGGAGCCGTTGCAAACGTCTCCGGGTTCGGCGTGGGCGGATTTGACTCAAGCACGGTTGTGGGTGACAGGTCCTGAATCAGGCGAAGCATTTCAGTGTCACCAAATGCCTTGTCGAAAATCCTGATATTTTGCAGGCTGCCGACAAATGGACTTACCGCAGTATTAACACTTCCGCCGATGAAATAAACACCGCCAGCCGGGTACTTTTGGGTTGCCGATATACTTGCTGCTGGCGAGCCATTTATATACAGTTTTGCCTGGCTTGCAGTATACACAAGTGCTACTTTCTGCCAGGTATTAGGTGTGCATGTAACGTTTGTGTTCCATCTGCCGTACTGCTGAAGCATAACAACATACTTGCCATTATCTACCCCGATACTCGGCATTCCGCTGCCGTACTGGAATTGCATATAGTGGCTTGCCACATAGTCCCAGGAATCAACAATCGCACGATATTGTGTTACATCACCTGTATCCTGGGCATAAACATCGACCATAATCGTGCCTTCCAGCGACGACGGAACCCCTGTGTTCACTGTTGTGCCGCTCGTATAAGGTGAATCTTTGTAGAAACGGCCAAGCATTCTACCATATTGATTGTACATATCCGTGACCTGTGTCGAAGTCATTGCCCTGTTGTAGAATTGCAGGTCAGCTATACTGGCAGCAAGGTAGTTACCGCTCCAGCTTCTTCCGATATAGTTGGCCTGAGCAGTTTCCTGCAGGTCTGGAGTAATCACCTCATACGGATAGAATGTGAATGTCCCCTCATTTTCTTTTACTCCATTGACATAAAGTTTCACAGCAGAGCCGTCTGTAGTGAAAGCAATATGCGCCCATTGATTCAAAGGAAGTGTAGTTGTGCTTGTCAAAGTCAGGCTCTGACCTGCAGCCCTTTGAATTGTGAGCGCTGCTTTAGTTGAACTGTCTGAAGCAACAAGCTTTATAAATTTATCTGAGCTGTAACCGAGATAAAGCAAAGTTGCGCCGGATGTCCTTGTTGTAATCTTGCACCATGCGCTGAAGCTGAACGCATTCGAATCTCCTATGCTCGAATCGAGCAGGACGTGCTGATTGGAACCATTCAAGGAAAGAACATTTGCGTTCATTGGATGGTCGTAAACTCTCGTGGGCGTTCCGCGTATAAGGGCATGCATTGAGCCCCAGGTATCCTGCAGGATTTCGCCGTCTGGTTCTTCGACGCGGTATCTTGCAACAAGACCCACGGGCTTTTTCAGATATGTACTGTAATCGTCCCAATAATACGTTGCGCTATCCCACGGTATGTGCGTCTTGTGGACTCCGTCGGTTGCGCTCCATTCCCTGACATAATCACCATCAAGAATGGCATGGCCCGAAACTGTCGGACTTCCGTATGTCCATGCTACACCTCGTGCAGTTGCGTTGCCGGTAAGGACACCAGAAATCCATTCTGCATGGTCGCAAAGCAGGGCATTGCCGGACATATCTGCACTCGAGCGGACATGAGAGCGGTCTCTTACACGTGCAAAATCCGAGATTACAGAACCGCTTCCATATACAAAGGCGCGGCCGCTTACCTGAGCGTTGTCCCTGACGATGGCATTGATTACTGTTGCGTGTCCGTCTATGCGTGCGTTGTTCAAGACCTGAGCAGTTCCAAGTACGCGTGCATTCGGACCGACATAAGCTGTGCTGTCAACGGTTGCTGTGTTCTCGACAAAACCGCCGCCGTTCGAATGAGTGTGGCCTGCTCCTATGCCGCGGGTATAAACATTCAAGGACTCTATCTTTGGCTGTGTATTTGTCAGGCTTACCTCGAAATGATAACGCAGCGTCAGTGGATGCTTGTCGAGATTGATTGCGTTCTCTTCAGGTTCGAGGTTATAATCAATTGGGTTCGGTGTGCCTGCCACGACTAAATACAGATAATATTCATCTGCATTAATGGTAAAATCGTGCGTTTCACCCGGTTTCCAGAAACCGCTGTAGCGAGGTGTCTGCGCGGTTAAAAAGTCTGTGTCTGCTCCGACAAGACACCATCGCAGGCTTTCTGAAGTCCCGGGAATGTCGCACATTCGCACGGTGGCCGTAACAGTTTGTCCCGGTGCACCGACTAATTCATAAAATGAATAACCCATCTTCTGGGGTGATGTTCCGATAGTGCTTCGCCACCAGCCCGGCTTGTCCGCGCAGGGCGACAGAAGCATTGTGTGTTTGAAGATATTACTCAGTTTTGTCTCTTCGGAGTCTCCCGAATTATGGAAGTACCACTGACGCATTTCTTCATAAGGTTCGGAACCGAAGAACCGCCAGGCACGCGACCAGCCCAGAGCGACATCCTCGTAGTCAACATCCACTGGCAGATTGTTAATTAGCGCGGTGTGGAAATACTGGTCCTTCACTCCGGTTGACCACATCTGGACGCCGAATGAATGCTGGAATCCCAGGTTGTCCGGGTCGAAATCCAGATACCAGTATGGCCTTCGGTCGGCATAAACAAATCCCCTGAATTCGAATTTCAGGTTCGAATAGTGAACTGTCTTGGGAACATAATTGACCCAGGTAAGTTCTCCGCTGACCTGCATATCTTCATCCTGAATCTTTCCCCAGTAAGCCATAGAGGCAGTATGCATATATCCATCGTGTGATTCCCAGTGACGTCCTGCTAAATATGCGGGCATATTGCCCTGCACGCAGTGTCCGTATTCGTGCCGAATCGGGTTGCCGGCTGTGTCTTTGTCTGCCGGTCCGTAATTGTTATAAGTGAAACCGTGATAGTTGCTCATCCAGCCGCCTTCGTGCCAGGTGGTAACGAAATTTTTAAATCTCCCCGGCGTCGAACCATCAGTATCATAGAAAGGCTCATCATATCCGAGAACTCTGTAGATATACGTGTAAGTTTCCTCCAGGCACCGCAGGTTCCATCGGTGACGTTCGGTCAGGGTCGCGTAAGGACCGTATTGTGCTGCATACAGAACATCGGTGTGAGGACTCCACCAGATAGCAAAATGTTTCGACTGAACGTTGCTGCAGTCTTCGAGTGTCTCGCCTGTATAGAAAGGCAGGTCTGTATTTAATTGAATTGTATCGCTCAGGAGGTCACCGAGCCGGATATAATCTATCTGAACGGTTCTGCCGTTCGGTGTTACGCCGGAAAACGGCGTCAATAAAAAGCCCTGCAAATCGCCGCGGAAATTACGCTCCAAAACAAGGTCGAGAATATATGTGTGCCAGGCGTTGTCCGCAAGAAGTGTGCCTGCAGGTATAACGAATACCTTTTCGTCGTTATATGAATTTCTAAATGTTGTTTTATACTGGAACCTAAATTCTCCGGTAAAACTGCTTGGTATCTTGCATCGGATTTGAAGTTTTTCTTTGAATCCGTAATCGAGATTGGCTGCCAGGGGACCGGTTGTAATCGGGATGTCAAGTGTCATAGATGACCCGCCGACATTTTCTGTAGCTGATAAAATCCCGCCGCTTACTGATGAAGAAGCTGCGTTTGCCACCGTCCATCCTTCATAATTGCCGTTGGTGTTCCATTCACCGTAGGATGTATACGAACGGTCACCGCCTTCATTTGCCAGCGTCTCAGAGCTATCGACCAGAATAACAGGCGGATAGTCCTGAACCTCGAAATTCTGAACGGTAAAACTCCATACATTGCCTTTCAGAGGGCTTTCGGGATAAGAGGGATTTACCTCATCGATTCGCCAGTAATATGTCTTTGCGAACTCCATCTTGCCCGGGTCAAATGTGTTAGGCTCCTGGTTGCCTTTGAACTCAGCAGATGAGTGGGTGGCATTGAAAACGCCGTTATAATTTTTACCGAAATAAACATCGTGTGAGGTTGCCCAAATTCCCGGTTTCCAGCTAAGGTTGGCATTCGGGTCAACATTTTCAGCTCCGCTCGAGGGAACTGGAACAGTTGCCTGTTCTGAGTCGGGACTTGCCACATAAACCGTGGTCGTATTTGTCGAAGAGCTGTAATCTACCACGAAATAATACGACCCGCCGAGTGTATGTGTAATCAGGCTGCTGGAGATATAATTGTTTATTGTGGTCCTGTCGTCGCCGCCCAATAACAGCACGCCATCAATCGAACCGAACTCGATCTTGCTGCCGGTACCGATTGATGAGACATTACTGGCGCTGATAGTGCCGCCATCGAGATGAATTGTTCCTGTGCCGCTGCTGGCACCAATAGTGATATTGCCGACTATGTTAAGCGAGCCGCCTGTCATTGTTATTGTGCCCGTAGAGCCTGAGCCTGTTCCGACTGTAAGGTTGCTGCTTACACTTATTGTCCCGCCGGTCATATTCACATCAGCAGGACCGCCTCCTCTTCCGATTGTCATATTGTGGGCGTGTGTGTTTCCGGTTGTTGTTCCGGTCGCAACTTCGAAAAGCCCGCCGTTGACATTAATTTTGGATTGCAATACTCCGGAAATTCCTGCTTCGAGGTCGATTTCGCTTCGGAATGTCCCGCCATCAACATTAATTATGGCGGTGGTATTGCTTACCTCGGTCGCAATCTTTGCTGTTTCATGACTGCCGCTGCTGAGGTTAGGCATCACTTTAACCATTCCTGTGCCGGAAAGATTTATGGTTCCGTTGCCATTAGCGGTCCTCCCCATATGGAGTGCATAGTTTCCCGTGACTGTTCCGCCGCTGACATTCAACGTACCGACACCGCCCGAACCTATTGTAAGCCTGCCGGTGTTATACTGGCTGATGCAGGAGCCTCCAGTGACATTCAGAACAGCGTTATTTGAGTTAATACTGATGCGGCCGGGAATAGCGGTTGTTGCGCTATCTACAAGACACTCAACTTTGCCGGTTTGGTTAAATAAGGCCTCCGAATCTGTTGTCGGCGTGCCGCTCGGAATTCCTCCGCTCCAGTTGCCCGCCACGTCCCAGCGGTTGTTTGATGTGCTTATCCACGTAGGTGCAAAACAGGCTGATGTTAATACAAGCACAATGATGAGAACTAATGTGTTCTTTCTTTTGAACATAAAACCTCTCCTAAAATTTAATGATTCATTTTAATCCCTTGAATTACAAGCTTTATACAATCAACACCGCTTTAAATTTCTTGTTTTTCCAGCCTCCTTTCTGTGGACGGAGTCAGTGATTTAATGATTTGCCAAATTATCTCGTGCAAAAACCCAACTCTGCAGCATTATCTGTTGCTTTGAAGGCCTGATATTTATATATGTGCTTGAGTCCTCCTCAGGTTGTTTTCCAGTCCAAACATCAGCCCTCCCTGGTAACTATTTGCACTGAAACATCCTTATACCACTTTTGGCTTTCCTCCTATTTTATTTAAATTTTTTTTATCCGCATAGCTCTTTTATACAATCCTTTTGTTCCGCTTCGATGCATATCTTTGCTGAAGATATTTGAATATTATTGTCTGAACTTTCGATTGTCAAAAGAAAAATAATATTTTTTGGCTTGTTATGAATTTCGACTGACATAATATGACGCTGTGCTGATCTTTGTTTTTAATCAGGAGGCTCTTTTGGGAGAACTCGCCTTAGGCTTGTGAAGATGCAGTTTTCCCCATCCAGGGGCAAGTGTCTTTCTGCTCGCAGTCAGCGCAGCCGTGCCGGCTGGAAAATATCGGAAGAATTATAAATCCATCCAATATAAATATCGCTGTCAGCAATAGTAATGCCCAGGAAAATCCGTATATCAATTTAGGCACAACTGCAAAGACAGGTATAAACCAAAGCGGTATAATCACAGGTATATTTTTTTTGAATTTCACGTTAAACAGGTTATGGTCTTTTTTCTGTACAAGTTTTCCTGCAATCTGCCCATAACCGCACGGACAGGCTCTGGTGTTCCAGAATCTGCAGTATGGGCAGAGAAAAACTATAATCCATAAGGCTCCTGCCACACCCCAGGCAATGTAAAGTCCTGCTGCTGCGTATCTGAAAATTATATCTGATATGCTTAAGTATAAAATCACTGCACCAACCAGTATCATTATTGTATAAGGAAGGTTGTCTGCCATTTCTCGGCTGTGAGAATATTGGCGATTGGGATTGCAATCGTTACCGGTTTCCGTGCTGTTCGATATCTCTTTCTTCAATATTTGCCCCTTATTCTTAAAAAAAATTCAATTGTCACACTCCTTTATGGTTAATAGGTTGCGAGTATGACAGATAGTTAAAATAGTCAACAACATAAGCTGCCTGCTGCTTCAACAGTTTCAGCCGGCCGGATTTTACTCTGTCACCTTGTAAATGACATCGTGTTTACGGACACGGTCAACGACCTTGATTCCTACTGAATCACCCGGGTTGGCCTCCTGCACGCTTACGTTATTGATCTGCATTGATTCCACAACCATTTCAAGGTCTGTTGTATGCCCTTTGAAATGGATTTTGTCGCCGACCTTAAGCGGGCTCTTCAGTTCGAGGGCTGCCACCACAGGCCTTGCAAAGAAATCCGATACCTTTCCTATTTCCTGCTCCTGCATTTTTGTGACTCCTTTACACTGAATTTCCTTTCTATCGATTCTCTGCCTTCCGGAATGCCGATAGAAATTCGCATTTCCGTATTTCTTTACTTCCTCTTATTGTATCAGCCGGTTCCTTAAGTGCAAGCAGCAAAGCCGGCAAAATATTTGGAAAAATTCGTCGCTGCGTTTGGGATAGTTAATGTCTTTTCTGTAAATGATTTTGATGGACAGATTATGTGAAGTTCGCTAAAATATTATTGTACTTTTAGAAGTTTAGAAATTGTTTTCATAAGCGCCTGTAGCTCAATTGGATAGAGCTTCGGTCTACGGAACCGAAGGTTATAGGTTCGAGTCCTGTCAGGCGCGTTTGTGTTTTATCGCCGACACCCGAAGAATATCATCTCTATCAATGTCTAACTTTCCATCCTCTAAACACTTATGCTCTGATGCCTTTTCAGAGTTTTTCGATGCTGAATTGACATCCGTTGATAACTTGTTACATTCAGGGAAAGACGGAAGTGTCGATTTTGGTGTCAACTGTTATGAACCCCCATCATTCAAGTTTAAGGGTCTATCGTCTGTGCCTGTTGCAATATTTTGACCGCTCGCCAATGATAAATCTGGTAACTCTGCAACCGCCTGAGCTTCCTGACCTCTGAGGGTATGGGTATATCTCGACATCGTAAGGTTTATATCGCTGTGCCTCAAAATAGACTGAGTAATTTTCGGATGAACATTGTTAGCAGCAAGCCAGCTTCCGGCTGCGACAGAAGTTTGATTGAGCTGGTTTTTTATACGCATAATTTCTTTAGCCGAGGAGCTTACAGCACCAAGGGCAAATATCGCAAAGACAATTAGCATTTGGCGAAAGAAAAACAGCCCTGATAGATGCATCATATTCAACTTCAGATGGAAGTACAATATATTACAACTATGTATAATGCTACGCGGGAATCGGAAAATTTACTCCGTTGATGTATATTTTGACATAATCTCAAACATTCTGAAAAACGACAGAGACTAATAAACACACTTGACAAAAGACAGAGATATAACAATAATATTATTCACAATTTAAAGCTAAAAACAGCGATGTGCATCTTATTGATTGTTCCATTTTTAAAAAGATGTCAAGTAATGCTATAGATTGTAAATTGGCATAAAATCGCAAGATGACATTGCAAGGCCAAGGCCTAAAAGGGGAAGGAATGTTATATGACTGAGCTGCCTCATAAGCCGCAGGTTTCATCTTCAGACATAAACGGCAAGGAGTTTGCCTGCTTACCGGACCGCGAGCGGCTTATTGCACAAGAAGAGCAAACCCGCCAGATTCTTGATGCCGCTGCTGAAGGAATCTTCGGTGTGGACAGCGAGGGGCGTATCACGTTTGTTAATCCTGCTGCCTGCCGCATGCTCGGTTACTCAAAGGAAGAACTCACCGGAAAGCATTCGCACAGCCTGCTTCACCATCACCGACCTGACGGCAGCGAATACCCCCAGGATGAATGCCTTATTTATGCTGCCTGCCGGCGCGGGACGGCGAGCCGCTCCGATAACGACTACCTCTGGCGCAAGGATGGTACAGGTTTGCCGGTCGAGTATGGTGCGATGCCAATAATGAAGGATGGCCGTACCCGTGGCGCTGTTATCAGCTTCACAGACATCACTGACCGGCAGCACCGCGAGCAGATATTCCGGGCTGTTTTCAATGCACCGCAGGATGCGGTTTTTTTCTTCGATGAAACAGGAATCCTTGAGGTAAACGAGGCAGCGGTACGCATGTTGAATTTCCAGAAGGCTTCTGACCTTGTCGGGAGAAAACCTTACGAAATCTCGCCCGAATTTCAGGCTGACGGCTCCTCCTCCCGTGAAAAGGGGGAACGGATTGTTGCAGAGGCCCGACAGAAGGGGTCGGTGCGTTTCGAGTGGCTTCACCAGAAGCGTACAGGGGAAGTGTTTCCGGCGGAAATCTCTCTGAGCCTTGCCATGCTGGGCGGCAAGCCGGTTATTCTGGCCCTTGTGCGTGACCTGACCGAACGGAAGAAGGCAGAGGAAGTTTTAGCAGCCAGCGAGCGCAAGAGCCGTATTCTCGAAACGTCGAAAGAGGGTTTCTGGCGAATTGACAACGATGCTGTAACAGTGGAGGTCAATCCCGCGATGTGCACTATCCTCGGGCGCCCGCCGGAGCAGATTATCGGTCATCGTATAATAGAGTTCACGGATGAAGAGAACACCCGTATCTTCAAGGAGCATATGGCGCGCCGGGCACGGGGCGAGGCAGGCACGTATGAGGTCGCGCTCACCCGCCCCGACGGGATGCAGGTTCCATGCAGGGTCAACGCCTGGCCTATCCTTGATGCACAGGGCGTTAAGACCGGCGCATTCGCGATGTTTACAGACATCACCGACAGCAAGCGTGCGGAGGACGCTCTCCAGGAATCCGAGCGGCGATTGGCTTCGATTATTGACCTGATGCCCGATGCACTCATCATTATCGATCGGCAGGGCCGGGTGGTGGCCTGGAACAAAGCTACCGAGGCACTGACGGGTGTCAAGGCTGCAGATATACTTGGCAAGGGCGACTATGAATATGCCCTTCCTTTTTACGGACAACGAAGACCGATTCTCATTGATCTGGTCCAGATGCCCCAAAAGGAATTGGAGGAAAAATATGCCAGCATCAAGCGCGTGGGCCCCGTGCTGATAGGTGAGGCTTATCTTCCGCTGGGAGGCAGGGGAGCTTACCTGCAAGGCCGCGCACGCGCGTTGAGTGACAAGAATGGCGCTTATGCCGGAGCTATCGAAATTCTTCACGACTTCACCGAACGTAAACTTGCAGAGAACAACTTGCAGGACCGGCTGACGTTCCAGCAGGCTTTGTTGAACAGTATCCCCTACCCGATGTTTATCAAGGATGCTGACACCCGCTTCGTAGGATGCAACGCTGCCTACGAGCGAGCGTTTGGGGTGACCAACGATAGCCTGAAGGGCAAGACTGTGCTTGACCTCGAGTACATATCTGAAGCCGACGGAAAAAAGTTTCACGCCGAGGACACTGCCGTTATCCGTGACGCGAGCCGCCTCAGTTATGAACTTCCGATTACCTTTGCGGACGGACAGACCCATGTGACCTTGTACTCCGTGGACGGCTTTCGCCTAGCCGATGGCCGACCGGGTGGTCTAATTGGGCTTCTCGTAGACATAACGGAACGCAAGAATCTCGAGGAGGAACTTGTGATTGCCAAGCAAAAAGCCGAGGAGGCCACGAAGGCCAAGTCCGATTTCCTTGCCAATATGAGCCACGAGATCCGCACGCCGATGAACGCGGTAATCGGCTTGTCGCATCTGGCTCTGAAAACTGAGCTTACTTCAAGGCAGCGAGACTACATCATCAAGGTGCACAATGCAGGAACATCGCTTTTGGGTATCATCAATGATATTCTTGATTTCTCAAAAATCGAGGCAGGCAAGCTGGATATCGAAAGAACAGATTTCCGCATGGATGATGTCATTCATACAGTAACCACTCTAACTGCTCAGAAGGCGCACGATAAGGGGCTGGAACTGCTTGTAAATTATCCGAGCTGCCTGCCGCAAAATCTGGTGGGTGATCCTCTGAGGCTTGGGCAGATTATCACTAATCTGGTCAACAATGCTGTGAAATTTACCGAACAAGGGGAGATTCGTATTGTCTCAGAGCTGCTGGAGCAGACAGGAAAAAAGGTTCACCTTCGTTTCCTGGTGAAGGATACCGGTGTGGGTATTACGCGCGAACAAGCGGCAAAATTGTTCCAGCCGTTCACGCAGGCGGATATGTCCACCACACGCAAACAC
This sequence comes from Phycisphaerae bacterium, assembly GCA_041308525.1. Lineage (GTDB taxonomy): Bacteria > Planctomycetota > Phycisphaerae > Sedimentisphaerales > Anaerobacaceae > Fen-1359. The sequence goes on from JBFZBH010000006.1 coordinate 12,154, forward strand.
GGCGGGACCGGTCTGGGTTTGACTATATGCCGGCGTCTGGTTGAAATGATGGGCGGCCGTATGTGGCTCGAAAGCGAGCCCGGCAAGGGCAGCTGTTTCTTTTTCACCGTATGGCTTGGTGTGGGTTCCCAAAAGGAACGCGGCAAAACACTGCCAGAACAATTGCCTACTCTCAATGTGCTGGTGGTAGATGACAATGCGACCGCCAGGGATATTCTCAAAGACGCACTTGAAGGGGTGGTTGCGCATGTGGATACGGCAAGTTCGGGCAGCGAAGCGATTGAGGCATTGCGTCAGCACAAGGCAACATCACCTTATGATGTAGTCTTTATGGACTGGCGAATGCCGCAGATGGACGGTTTGCAGGCAATTAAAAAAATTCAGCAGAATAAGAGTCTTGATAAACAGCCGTCGATTATCATGGTAACGGCGTTCGGAGGTGAAGAGGTGCGCGATGAGGCTGAAAAGCTCGGCGTTGACGGATTTCTTGTCAAACCGGTAACTCGTTCAATGCTGGTGGATACACTTGTAACATTATTTTCCCCGACTTCTGCTGAAACCGCTGATGCCGCAGATGAGAGGCATAGCAGACGGCTTGGAGGGGCTAGTATACTTTTAGCAGAGGATAATGAAATCAATCAGCAAATCGCAGTAGAATTGCTGGAAGGTGTCGGCGCAACCGTCGATGTAGCGAACAATGGGCTGGAGGCTGTTGAAAAATTAATGCAATCTGCCGGACTTAAGGCATATGATATGGTATTGATGGATGTACAAATGCCTGAAATGGATGGCTATCAGGCCACCGCGAAAATTCGTTCGGATCCTCGGTTCGCACAGCTGCCGATTATTGCGATGACTGCCCACACGACAGTGGAAGAGCGGCAGCGATGCCTTGACTGTGGCATGAATGACCACGTGGCAAAACCTATCGATCCAGATGCGTTGTTTGATACGATTGGCCGTTACTATCACGTTAATCAGTCACAGCCCGCGGCGACTATACCACCCATCAAGGCAAAAAAAGACGCAGAGACTGGTGTCGTACCGGCTGTTGCAGGTTTGAATACAGAGGACGGACTTAGGCGTGTTGCAGGAAATATAAAACTTTATCTTAATCTGCTGCGGCAGTTCGTTGAAGGCCAATCTGATACGGCAGAGCGAATTAAAGATTGTCTGGAAAAGGGCGACTTTGTAACCGCCGAACGTTTGGCCCATTCGGCCAAAGGTGTTGCCGGCAATATCGGTGCAGCCGTAGTGCAGTCCGCTTCCGCTGAACTGGAAAAGGCTATTCGGCAAAGGGCAGACAACTCGCAAATCGAAAGTTTGAGAGTCAAAGTCGCTGCCGCATTAGCTGATCTGACCGCTACGCTTACGCCAACGCTGCAACTCAAGACGGCTGCCCAAACAATAGCGCCCTCTCCAATTGTAGATAGCAAACAGTTAAAATCTGCGACAGAGCAGATGGCAAAACTCTTAGCCGATTCAGACGCGGCCGCTGTTGATTGCCTTGAGTCGGCCGGCTCAATACTTTCCAGCTTGTTTACTAATGATGACTACATTCAATTCAAAAAGTCAATCACATCGTATGACTTCAATACTGCCCTTGACAGCTTAAATCGTGCCGTGAAGGAAAAAGGAATATAAATATGCGGATGAAAGATTTGTCAGAGTGCCGTATCCTGATTGTCGATGATGTCAAAGCAAATGTGGACATACTTGTCGAGGCCCTGCGAGGTGAGTATAAGCTTAGCATTGCGCTCAACGGGGAAAACGCCTTACGTAACGTAGAGAAAAATCCTCCCGACTTGGTGCTCCTCGATATTGTGATGCCGGGCATTGATGGTTATGAAGTTTGCCGCAGGCTGCGGGCATCAGAGCAGACCCGTGAAATCCCTATTATGTTTTTGAGTGCGCTGGAGGATGTTAAGGACAAAGCCCGCGGTTTCGAGATGGGCGCAAACGACTACCTGACCAAACCTTTTGAAATTCTCGAAGTCATGGCCAGGGTTCGCTCGCTCCTGAAAGCCAAGGCTTATGCCGATGCGGTCCGTGAGGCGAGGGATCGCGAACTGAGTATCGCCCGTGAAATACAAATGGGGATTCTGCCCTCTAACATTTCCTTGTGTACCAAAGGCACCGACTTTGACATTCATGCTGTTATTGAACCGGCGAGGCAGGTTGGGGGAGATCTCTATGAAGTACTGCGCATTGATGATGACCGCATGGTAGTGCTGATCGGTGATGTTTCAGGCAAAGGAATACCCGCGGCGATGTTTATGGCTGTTACCGTAACCCTTGCTCGTACAATGGCCCGGCAGTTTGAGCGGCCGGAAGATATTTTAAGGCACTTGAACAGCGAACTGGCTAATCAGAATCCGCAAGGCATGTTTGTAACGATTGCCTGTCTGGTGTTTGATTTACGGTCGGGCAAGGTTACTTGCGCAAACGCCGGCCATAACTCAGCGGTGTTCATTCGTCCCCAGCAGTCTCCTCAGTTTATTTTCGGTGCTTCAGGGACCATTGCGGGTGTGTTTCCCGAATTGAATATCACCAGCGAATCTATGATGCTTGCGCCGGGCGATATGCTGATTCTTTATACCGATGGAATAACAGAGGCTTTCAATCCCAAGCGGGAAATTTTTGGAGATGAACGTCTTTTAAAATGTCTCGACGGAGAGCCAAC
>JBFZBH010000007.1:0-14525 GCA_041308525.1 Phycisphaerae bacterium
TGGGTACCGCTTCCGCTGGCTTTATATAATGGGACTTCTTCTACGAGAAAATCGTCGTATGTATGTCTTATCGAGCCGCCGATTCCCTCCATATCTCCCGTCAGCATCGGAAGGTTCAGCGTTGCCTGCGAATCAAAAATATAATCCGGCCGGGAAAGCGGCATTTTATTCCTTTCATTTGGCAGCATAAGGTGCTCAGCTTAAGTATGTAAAAAATCCTTTGAATCCTGTTCTTAAACGGTTATAATATCATTTTTCAAATTGAAATGGTATAGAATATAAAAACTGTTTAAAGGAAAGGCAGCATGAAAAACCATCGTATCAGCAAGATTAAAAAAGCCCGCAAAAGCGGCTTTCGCGCAAGAATGAGAACACATAAAGGCCGAAAAACTATACGAAATAAACGCCGCGCAGGCCGCTCTGTCAACGTCCGTTGATACTCCTGAAACATCACATAAAGTGAACTCTATCCTCTGTTATGCGTATTTAATGCGCCGAGTTGTTTTTCCCTTTTGAGCATCTCGGCCTTTTTTTGTGTTTATTACATCGGCACGAGTTTATTTCAATAATTTCAAATGGAAAATTTTGTATAATAACCGTATGGCCCCGACTTTTTAATATTTTTTGAACACTTGAAACTTTAATGGCAGTTAATAGCTTAATAAATTCGAAAAGTTTTCTGCCGGCAAGCGCCGACGAGATAAAACAGCGCGGCTGGAAACAGGCAGACATTATAATTATCACCGCCGACGCCTACGTTGATCATCCTTCTTTCGGCGTCGCACTTATTGGCAGATGGCTCGAGAAAAATGGTTTCAGGGTTGCTGTTCTATCCCAGCCGGATTTCAGAAGTGCTGAACCCTTCAGGGCCTTCGGGCCGCCGAGATTATTCTGGGCTATTACTTCAGGTGCTATTGATTCGAGACTCAACGATTATGCCTCTATGGGACACCGCCGCAAAGAAGACCTTTACAGCCCAGGAGGAATTGCAGGCAACCGGCCAGGCCGGCCTTTGCTTGTTTATTCGGCACGCGCAAGAGAAGCCTTTCCGGATGTACCTGTTATTTTGGGCGGTCTCGAAGCAAGCCTTCGTCGGCTCACTCACTACGATTTTATCGAAGATAAGCTCAAAAGGTCCGTCCTGGCTGATGCAAAAGCAGATTTGCTTGTATTCGGAATGGCTGAGCTTGCAATCCTGGAAATCGCCCGCCGCTTAAATGCAGGAGAACACATCAGCAGCCTCACCGATATCGCCGGCACAGCTTACCCCCTCCGCAAAGATACTAAAGTTCCTGCTTCCATCGTTCGCCTGCCTTCTCTCGAAGAACAAACGATTGATAAAAATTTTGTTATTGTCACCCAAAAATTATATCAGGAGCAGGCTCATCCCGGCGGCCTGCCTGTTATGCAGGAGCAAAATCCCGGAACTATCATCGTGATGCCCCCTGCAAGGTCACTGACAACAGAAGAAATGGACAGCCTATACGATTTGCCTTTTACCCGCTGCTGGCACCCTGCCTATGACAGACTCGGCGGCGTTCCAGCACTTGAGCCGATTCGCTTTTCCATCACAAGTCATCGCGGCTGTTTCGGAGGCTGCTCATTTTGTTCTTTATATTTTCATCAGGGAAAAACTATCTGCTCACGTTCATCAGAAAGTATTCTGGCCGAGGCAAAGTTATTTAAAAAACACGCAGACTTTCACGGCACAATCAGCGATGTCGGCGGCCCTACGGCAAATATGTATGGCCTTTCCTGCAGCAGCAAAAAATCCTGCAGCAGGACAAGCTGTCTTTTCCCCTCGATATGTAAGAACTTAAATGCTGATATGTCCTCGCTTCTCTCGTTAATGGAATCACTCTTAAAATTAAAGAAAAGCTCTTCCGGCATCAGCAACATTTACATTGCTTCCGGCATAAGGCACGACCTGGCACTCCAAAGCAGAGAATATGTAAATCTTTTATGCTCTGATTTTGTCGGGGGACATTTGAAGGTTGCCCCGGAGCATAAAAATTCAAACGTGCTCCAGCTTATGGGAAAACCGCCTTTCGAGATTTTCGAGGAGTTCGAATCCTTATTCACACAGGAATCCCGCCGCGCAGGAAAACAGCAGTATCTCGTGCCGTATTTTATCAGCAGCCATCCCGGCTGTTCCACCGATGAAGCCTTGTCACTGACGGAATATTTAGTTTCGCGAGGGTGGTGCCCGCGTCAGGTTCAGGATTTTATCCCCATACCCCTGACAACATCAGCAGCAATGTTCGTATCAGGCCAGGATACAAACGGAAAAAAGATATACGTTCCTTCAGGCAGAAAAGAAAAAAGGCTTCAGGCCGCCCTGCTTCAATATTATCTGCCTCAAAATAAAAAGATTGTCAATGAAGTGCTTCTAAACCGCAAAAGAGACGGCTTAATCGAAAAAATCAGGCATATAAAAACTCGCAAACAAAAAATTCCCGCTGTCCATCAATGGGAAGCCGATAGCTAATTTAATTGGCTAATAAAACTATTTGTTCACAGCCGGCTGCTTATCAGCATACATATCATAAAGGTGCCGAAAACAATTACGAATGTTTCCCTTATGCTCCGCATATATTTTATTTAGCAGTTCTTCGCTCGGATGACTTTCACCCACTGCAAGATGTGATGCCAATTCACTGAAAAGTTCCGGGCTGGTAGAGCATTCAATGAGCGTCGCAAGCAAATCCTGCCTGTGAGAAGTTATTAATAATCCCCCGGCACACTTTACAATCTTTGATTTGAATCGTCTCCATTCCTGCTTGCTCAAAAGGTCCGCTCCGTCCAAAATAACTATATCGCCCTTTTTTAATCTGGCAAAAAGATTCTTTCGTGCATCTTTAGATAATGGCTTCTCATCATTAACAAAGACACAGTGTATAATAAAACCGTTATCTTCCAGGCCCCTTTTCAGCTCCTCAAGTAAAGTTGTTTTCCCCGAGCCTTTCGGACCGATGATGGCCGCTTTATAATCCAACTGCCTGAATTTTAACAATAAACCGTTTTTTGACATGCCATTATGTCTGTATGAAAGGCTCTCCGTCCTTCCAGCCGAAAAAGGATTGTCTCTTGCCTTCATTTCAATACGCCCGCTTAAAATCTGTGACTGCTGAACTTGAACTTGCCGGTAAATTTCAAAAATGAGTTTTTGTGGCCCTCTTCTTCCGAATCGGAAATCAAGTCCGTGCATACTATTTCTTTTTCTGTCGGAGAAATTATTATCGACTTTTGTATCGCATCTTTTCCCTTTGCTTCCGCCAGTTCGAGGTTCCATATAATCGAAATAAGCTTTCCCGAAAACGAGTACGGGCCGCTGGGAAGTCTTAAACTAAAAATTCTGCTCCCGACCGAACCTGGATTGTCAAATCTTATTGTTTCTGCAATGCCTGAATCTTTTGTCCCTTTGCCCTCTGTTTGCCAGAACAAAGATAGCTCCAGAGCTTCGGGGTTATTTTCTAACTGCCATTCCGCGCGGCCGCTTATTTTTTCACACGGCTTAAAGGCCGTTCTATTGTCACTTAGTTTAATATCGAGACTTCCCATTTTCATTCCATCCCCGCAGGTGTTACGGTTAATTTAAATTTTTCCTGAACATCGGGCCACGAATCAATAACTCCCTGTACCTCAACTTCCCATATAACTTTATTGTTTTCCGCCTCAAAAGAATGCATTGAGTCGCCCGGAATCACTAAACCAGCCTCTCCGAAGGCAATTTCCCTTTTGTCCTGCGTTGAAAGAATCTCCATCTGAAAAAAAGTATTTTCATCAGTACAGGTGTCTGTGCCTCTTCGATACCTTGCCGCTTCAATCCCTTTCAATAAAATTCGCAGATGCCGAATCATATTTGTTCTGCCGCGAAACCTCCAATTCAAATATGCAGTTCCGCCCAGCGGTACCGAAGCACTGCTCAGCGTCAGAATCGGTCTGGGATTAAACATCGCCAGAAAACAAATAAAAAAAAGAGCGATAAGAATAATACCTATAACTGCAAATGGAACAAAAAATAACGTCCTTAATAAACCCCACGCTCCGAGCTGCCATTCCTTAACTATATCAAATAAGAAAAACGAAAGTGTTCCATTCCAAAACGCCCCTATAGCCATACTGAAGACAAGTCTTGCCCATGGCGATTTTGACCTTAAAACAACAGGCCCCGAAGGCATACTTGAAAAGGAGATGCGTTTTTCAGCCCCTGCTGGTTGCGGTGAAGGCAACCAGTCTTTTCCCCCTGATTTTTGCTTTGACCAGTTCCTGATTATATAAACAAATCCGGCTATACCTATACCCGCAAATGGCAATGGAAATAATGCCCAAAAAAAGCCCGAATGAAATCCCCTTTTAAGCACCGCCTCTGACGGGTTCTGAGGATTTACAAAGCATACCGGTTTTTTTCCTGCTGATATTTCCTGACCACCTCTGCTTTTCTCTTATAACCGCTCGACGACATATTCATAAAATCATAGCGGTCCGATTTGTATATGCTCCCGTTATATTCGTATTGATAAACAATTTTAATCTTGTATGTCGTCGAGTCATCCCCCCGATGACTCTCAACTTCGGCGGAAAGAATCCTGCAGGCTGCCTGCGTCCAGTTCCCTGCCATTATCACTTTCGCAGCAGGCCGAATACTCATTGCGTATGACATCACCGAGCCGACAACAGCAAAAATACCAAAAAATACAAGACCGATAACCCTCCCCTTTTTTGCTTCTTTAGCATTTTTTCTGATTATTGAAACCATTTGCCCAGCGCCTCTTTAAAATCGGATGTAATTGTATATGGCAGTTCATATTCTTCAAGTGAATTTTCGATTTGAACAATCTTTTAACTGCCAATTCACATATTTCCTATATCCATCTTTCAGCAGTCGAAAAGATGAATTTATCCCCTGCCCTTCAGTCTCAATTTACCACTTTTTGAAGATAAAAAAGACGGCTCCTATCATAAGCAGAAATCCTACAAGGTAATTCCACTTAAATTCTTCTTTAAGGTAAATGACTGAAAAAACAGAGAAGACAACAAGTGTGATGACTTCCTGAATTGTCTTGAGCTGTGCTGCGCTGTATTGATAGTGGCCGATTCTGTTTGCAGGGACCTGGAAACAATACTCTACAAACGCTATAAGCCAGCTTACAAGAACCACCAGTCCCAGGGGTTTGGATTTATATTTCAAATGACCATACCACGCTATAGTCATAAATATGTTCGAAATAGTCAGCAACAAAACAGTTTTCATATTAATTCCCTGAAAAAACAAATCTGAAAACGCCGTTCAAAAGCGGTTTTTATACACTTTTCTGACGAAAAAATCAAGCGCAGACGCAATCTCCAGCCGCTCAATCCTGTTTCTATACAAACAGGTAACAAAAAGCAGCTTTCATTAAAACTTTTTAAAAATTAAGTATTTTAAGAGCAAAGTCTTGACTTAATTCCGCAAATAGCGTATTTTACACGGCTTATAAATCCGGTTTATTTAGCGCAAAATAAGCGAAAGGAACGAAATAAATGTCAAAAGTGAAGACTCACAAGGGTTATAAGAAAAGAATGAAGATAACCGCAAAGGGCAAGGTAAAGTATCGCCAGTCGTGCGGCAGCCATCTTATGAACAGTAAAAGCCCCAAGCGAAGAAGACGCATCGGCGCCCCCAAAATTATGTTCGAAACAGTCGCAAAGAAAGTCAAGACAAGACTTTAAGAAAATAAGTTTTACCAGCTCAGGTAATCGCTTACCGGCTGAAAAGATGCAATTTTAAGGAAAAAAATATGCCAAGAGCAAAAAAAGGCTTTGCAAGACGTAAACCGAAAAAAAGAATTCTTAAAGCCATCAGAGGAAGACGCGGATCCAGCAAATTATATCGGCTCGCAAAAGAGGCAAGAGTTAGGTCACTGGTTTTCGCCAGGGCCGGAAGAAAACTTCGCAAAAGAAGTTTCAGGGCATTATGGATAACGCGCCTCACTGCCGCCTGCCGCGCCCGCGGCCTCAGATACAGCCAGCTTATAAACGGCTGCAAAAAGGCCAAAATCAGCCTCAACCGCAAAATGCTTAGTGAGATTGCAATAGCAGACCCCGCAGCCTTCGACCTGATCGCAAACACCGCAAAGGCTGCCATCGCATAAGTCTGAAAATTTTTCTTAATCAATCAGCTTTTCCGATGAATACAACAGCGAAGCGGAACCATTAAAAAATGCTCGACGAACTTAAAAAAATCGGTTTGGAAGCAATGGATGGCCTAAAGCAGGTCACCGACCTCAAGGCCCTCGAAGAGTTCCGCATAAAGTATCTGTCCCGCAAAGGCAGGGTTAGCCAGATGCTAAACCAGATTGGCAAATACCCTGCCGAGCTCAAACCCCAGGCAGGACAGATTGCCAACCAAATTAAAAAAGAGGTCGCAGAGGCATTTGAAAACCTAAAACACCAGCTCTCGCAAACAAAAACACGGCCTGCAGAATTTATAGATGTCACCCTGCCCGGTGAGCCAATCCTTTACGGCAGGCCGCATATTATCACACAAACCATAAACGAGCTGCTGGAGATTTTCGGCAGGATGGGCTTTTCTGTTGCGTATGGGCCGGAAGTCGAGAATGAATGGCATAACTTTGTCGCGCTTAATATTCCTGAGGACCACCCTGCACGCGACCCGATTGATAATTTTTATGTCTCCGATAAGGTCCTGCTTCGAAGCCAGACTTCTACTATTCAAATTCGCGTAATGGAAAATCAAAAACCCCCTATCCGTGTTGTTGCTCCCGGAAGGGTTTACAGGCCCGACACTGTCGATGCCACGCATATGTTTATGTTTCATCAGCTCGAGGCCCTCGTCGTCGATGAAGGCATCTCTATGGTCGATATGAAAACCACAATCAACCAGTTCATTCATACATTCTTCGGTGCTGATACAAAATGGCGTTTTCGCCCCAGCTTCTTTCCGTTCACCGAACCGAGCGCAGAAGTTGACTTATTGATGAAAGACAAAACCGGAAAGGAAAGCTGGGTCGAGATGGGCGGCTGCGGCATGGTTGACCCGAATGTCTTCGATGCTGTCGGAATTGATAGCGAGAAATATACCGGCTGGGCCTTCGGTTTTGGCATTGAACGGCTCGCTATGCGCAAATACTCAATTCCCGACATCAGAATCTTCTACGAAAACGATTTGCGATTCCTCAAGCAATTCTAAAATATTTCCATCGATAGCTTTTATAAAACGCCTCTTAAGAATGTTTTAAAAATATTTTTCCTTATCAATTGATAGCTCGTTTTTTATAAAAATAGAAAGGCCGACCCACCTCACCGGCCGGCCTTTGCCCATCTTCTTACTAAATTCTTATACCTTATCTGCCTTTCGGCAGTCTATAATTTAATACGTCACAAAATAATACAGGTGCGATTGCCAATCGCTTTTTAGTCTGTCACGAACATTGCGAGCGAATCCCAGTCTTTTATGAAAATACGGTTTCCGGAAATTACTGGATGCGCATAAATCTCGGTTTCTGAAACCTTGTATTTTGCAATTTCACTGTATTCCTTGGTGTCGGGCTTAAACACAACCAGTTCCCCTTTGTTCCCGAGTGCAAAAAGACAGTTCCCTGCATCCACAATAGAGCCGAAATTTCCTCCGCCCAGCGGAGTCGAGGTGTTCCATGCCGTCAGTCCATCTTTGGCATTCAGGCAAAACAAAGTCCCCTTGTCGGAAACACCGTAAAGGAAACCGTCCTTAAGAACAGGGGTGTCGAATCCGGTTCCGAGGTCAGTATTGCTCCAAAGATCCTTAATTGCAAAGGCATCGCCCTGCTTTTCAATTTTGACTGCCTTTGTGCCGGAACCCTGCCCGGTATAAATCAGTGTAGTTCCATCGACAATAGGCGTGGCTGAATTATAAAATCTTTTCTGAGCGGCTGTAGGAATTTGCCATAAAAGCTTTCCATCTGCCAGTGCAAGACTGACAAGATTTTTATCAGTCTGAACAAGCACCTGTTTCGTCCCGTCAACAGTCATAATTACGGGTGACGAATATGAAGGGCCGTCGCCTGTCCATTTCCATTTCGGATTTCCGCTGGCCAAATCGAATGCAATCACAGCAGCATTGTCTTTGCCTCCGAGGTGCGCTATGCACATCCCATCAGCAATAATCGGCGACATCGAAGGGGAAAACTGCGGTACCATTTTCGGAAACTCATCCTTGCGCCACAAGACTTTTCCTGTTGAGGCTTCGAGACAGGAAATGACTCCGCCGACTCCTAATGTAATAACCTTTCCATCTGCTACTGTAGGCGAGCTTCTCGGTCCGCCATGCTTGGCTGCCGGGCCGGTTACCGCCTGTGCCTGGTATTTGTCTTCCCATATCACTTTTCCGCTGCCTGCGTTCATACACAGGGTGACCTCATTTGCCTCTTGTCTTGTAAAGACATACAGCTTGTCTCCTACCAGTGCCGGCGTAGCATCCGTTCCCTGACCTGTGGAGACTTTCCATTTTTGGGTCAATTCCTTCGGCCATTCCTTGGGCGGCGTAAATCCCTTCACCTTTCCATCACGGTTGGGTCCCCGCCACTGGGGCCAGTCCTGCGATAGAACAAAACTTGAGCCTAAAAGAATCACACTGATTGCGATTGCGGTGATAAATCTTGTGTTTTTCATAATATCACCCTTTCAGATTGTGCTGAAAAACCTGCATCCAGCCGCATACGCTGCAGCCGGATATTACTGCAGGATTGACTGGTATAATTGTACATCTCCTATAGCCTGTGTCCATACAATTTTAATATGATTTCGATTGTCATAATCTGAGCCATACAAATCTGTGTGATATTGAAAATTACCTGGTGAATAAGCCTTTGGTAGAATTTTCTTGACCATTCGACAGTATTTCTTTTAAGATTGCAGCAGCCGTGAAAAAAAACTATGCTTTTTAATAGATGAAACGGAAAATGCTGAAGAAAAGCAGCTCTTAATCTATGAAAATAATCAAAGCTCAATGATAAAGAACACGCAAAAAATCGAACAGATTGCCGGACTGGTCCTCATCGGGGCAATAGTTATCGGCTGCGGATTAGTGCTGCGGCCTTTTATATTGTCCATTCTCTGGGCAGCAATACTGTGTTTTGCCACCTGGCCTCTTTATGAGCTGCTGCTCAAATGGCTGCACGGGCGGCGCAATCTTGCTGCAGGACTGATGACGGTCTTACTTCTGCTGGTGCTTTTTATACCGTTTCTGATGGTAGGCCTGACATTCACCGACAGCATACAGTCTGTCATAGAATGGCTCAAAGCCCACAAAGAATCGAGCTTGCCTCCGCCTCCGGAATGGATTGAAAAAATACCAATAGTCGGTACGAAAATCAGTGAGTATTGGATTAAACTGATGGAAAACACGGAACCTGCAGTTAACTGGCTGAAGCCGCGATTCCAGGATGCAGGTATGTGGCTTTTACAGCACAGCCTTGATGTAGCCAGAGGAGTTTTCAATCTTGCAATGAGTGTGCTGATTGCGTTCTTTTTATATCGCGATGGACAGGGAATTGTGGAGCGATTTCGCGATGGCTTTCAGCGAATCAGCGGCGACTATGCGCAACACTTGATGGATGTTGTCAAATCAACCGTGCAGAGTGTTGTGTACGGCATGATAGGCACAGCGCTGGCCCAAGCAACAGTTGCCTGGTTAGGATTTACCATCGCCGGAGTGCCGTCACCAATAATGCTTGCGATGCTTACATTCTTCCTGAGTTTTATTCCTGCTGGGCCGGTGATTGTCTGGCTGGGTGCATCAATCTGGCTTTTCTCGGGCGGGCACACCGGCTGGGGTATATTTATGATTGCCTACGGCATCCTTTTAATCAGCAGCATAGATAACTTTATTAAGCCTTTCATTATAAGCCGAAGTTCAAAGCTGCCGTTTATTATAATGTTCATCGGTATGGCCGGCGGGGTCGCAACATTCGGCCTCATCGGTGTGTTCCTTGGCCCCACGCTGCTGGCTGTAGGCTACAGTCTGACAAATGAGATTCTTATCAAGCGCCCCGGACGTGCACGAGCCGCCGAGGCAACAACAAATAGTCCCAAGTAATCTGTGAGAGGTTAGTCCTGAAGTAAGACGAAGAATCTTGCGGCACAACCTGTAACATAATCAATTCAACTTAAATCAATTGAAGAATCTTTCTTATAATCAAAAAACAAAGTGCCAGAACATTTTTTTAAGGTTGCGTTATCGAGCCCTGCGGAATTCCCTCGTTAACAAGAACCGAGTCGCTGTCATTTCGAGGATAAATATTACCGGTATCAAAAAGTCTGTTTGTAATTTGGCCGACTTCGGGTCTTGCACCAACAGCATACGAGTAGATATTATCGCTGCTAAGGCCGCAATAAGGCACCTTGAAGAAATTGACGCTTCCATCGTTTTTTAAAACGTTCTGGCCGTCTCTGCCGTGATTGGTGGAATTTCCCATCTTCTCTTTGTTCTCATCGGCACCTTCAGCAAATTGATATACAGGATTGACAGTGTCTTTGGAAAGAATGAAATACGGACTGCGGTCTGCAAGAAGAGCAAAACCCGGCTGGCGGGAAGTGCTCGGCCTGTAAATTTCTGTAGATGCACCTCCATAGGGTATCGCATAGGCATAGCTGTAATATTGTGCCGGAGGTGAGCCGCTGGTCTTGTTGGATTTGCCGCCAAAATCCCAAGCCAGCTTTAAATCCTGCTGAGGCAATCGATTGTTCGGAAAATAAGCGAGCTTAAATTCCATTACACCTTCATCGGCCTTACAGATAAAGACCTTCGGCGAGAGGTCTGTATATTTGATAAGAAGATAAAGGCTGGCACCAATCGAAGCCTGCCTGCTGGGAGGAACTCCGAAAGCATCTTCCTGTTTTAAGCTCGGTGCATCCCAACTGGCTGTGATTCCCCAAATCGAACTTCTTCCCCCTGCTTTTGGATAGTCCTCATTATTTACCTGAGCATAAGCCAAAAGACCTTTGTATATGGCCGAGATGTTTGTGCCGCATATAGCTCGATAGGCCATTTTTCTTACAATTGCCAGTGCCGGCATAAGAAGCCCCATCAATAGTGCAATAATGGCTATAACAACCAGAAGTTCAATAAGAGTGAAAGCTTTTGTTTTCATGGTAATTGCCTCCTTATTAATAATTATTGTTAATAAGTATAATCTTCAAACACTATTTAAACTTGCCTTTTGAGGCAGCAAACAGTGTTCCCTCTGAACAGCTGTCCAATTAAAGAACCTCGAGTTCTTTTTCTATATATAATGACGAACAGCAAAGCCGCGGTGTGCAAAAAAATTCGTATTTACCTCTCTTTGAGCGATTGAAGCTGCCGATAGCGTATATTGGACAAATCAGAATGCAGAATATAACATTAAAATCCAGCGATAGTTGCCGCCGCATAAATCAACAAATCAGGAGCTTATTCGATCTCGCTTAATTTTTTGCTGATAACACCGATGCTTTTGAGCTTTTCCTGGATGATAAGGTCAACATTTTCCTGATTGTTTTTTGACACAAAAGACTTTAAGCCGGTGTAGAAAACAACTGCATCCTTTTCCATCCGGATAACCATTTTAAGGATATCCTGGAGTGTTTCATTGCCAAGAAGGTTTTTGCAGGCATCGAAGTTGCACACGTGGTCCTCCGCCATTACCTTAAGATACAAATGGTCAGCATTATCAGGATCGAAAACTGTCGCGGGACATTCGGCATCAGAGAATCCGGCTTTTAAGCGTGCAAAGATATTTGCATTATAATTGTCCTGTCCTGCAATTTCGAGCAAGGCATCTTTAATTTTTTTGTCCCCAAATTTATCGGCAGCCCTGGTGAAAAAAGCTGCCCTGTTTTTTTCAAGCTCATTTGCGATATCGAATATTTCGCATATATTAAAATCTATTCCCATAAAACGGCCTCTCAAAATTTTGTTTAAAACAGCTTTGTCTGCTTATGTATCTGAGATTTCCAATATAAACTTGTAAATTTCTACCCAGGTACAATCCTGAGTTCCATTTTCATTAGAGTATCAAACCTGCCTTAAACAATCAATATTTTCAGTTCCATATGAAAGCCCTTCCAGTCTTGATATTGGAGAGGAGTTTGGAGAAGTAATAAGTCACCTTCCGAATCATTTTGGATCACTACCTGTTTTGAGGAAAATGAGCAAAATAAAAAAGTCTTGTAAGTTTTTAGTTTACAAGACTTTACAAAACGAGGCCGAAGGGGCTCGAACCCTCAACCTTCGGATCGACAGTCCGATGCTCTAGCCAATTGAGCTACGGCCCCGAAAATTTCGATTGCTGGAATAATATCGCCATTCTACCCTGCTTGTCAAGCATTTATGCGAAAATTCTGCAATTGGAAGTAAACACTGACCGATAAGGCTGTCCTCCTTTCGCACATAAGGTGCATGACCATCATATTAAGGCGTAAAATTCTTGCTTTTTATGGGAAATTTTGGTATTTTATTATAGTAAGAGGCCATAAATACGCGAAAAATGCGTTACAATGCCAAAAAGATACGCCTCGGTTTGTCTTATTGGGGTAATATGGAATAGAGTTCAATTGATAGGTGATTTTTTAAATTGTTTTATTAAAACATACAGGAGGTTTTTATGCCCAGAGCGGTCCGGTTTTTGTTCATTTCTTTTGTTTTTATTTCAGCTTTTGCTGTTTCAACACAGGCTTTGACTTTCAATGATAACTTCAGCACAGCCAGAAACTACCTTACAAGCGGGGTATCCGGCACCGGCTGGGACGGCTTTGTCGGGCTTGGTACAGGTGAGACAGTTGATAAGCTCAATGCTAATATCGATCGTAGCGGCAGGCTATATATGGAATCTCATGGCGCAACATGGGAGCCGAGCTGGAATCCGCTCGGGCCATTCCTTTATAAATTGATAAGCGAAGATTTCGAAGTTACGGTCAGGGTAACCAGTTCTTCTAATGTGTCCTGGAATGACGCCGGCATTATGGCACGAGTCGGTGTTCCGGGCGATGCAGGGACAGGAGAGGATTTCGAATGTATAGACCATTTTATAGCAATCGGCCAGAATATGGGAAGAAGTGTTGATAACGGCTCGGAAAGCGAATGGGGCTTTGCCTCCCTGCAGCCGTATCTTAGACTCAGACGCGTCGGCAACAATTTCTATCATGAAGTAAGTTCCGACGGCACGACCTGGACGCTTGTGCCCGGCTCACCGCGGCTGCGTGATGATATGGATGGCCTTACTCTGCAGGTAGGTCTGCAGCATGCAACCTATACGAGCACAGTCGGATATATTGTGTACGATGATTTTTCAATTAACTATTATGTCGAAGCCGGTGCAGCCAAAAGGCCTAATCCTGCTGTCGGTGCCACGGGTATCGATGCAAGTCCAACACTAAGCTGGCAGCCGGGTTACTATGTCCAGCCTGTCAATGGTCATGAGGTGTACATCGGCACAAATCAAAATTCTGTAAATAATGCCACAAGGACCAACCATCCGAATGTTACTTATTACCTCATCTCCAATCCTACCATCTCCGTAGGTCCCCTTAATGCAGACACAACTTACTATTGGCGTGTTGATGAGGTCAATGGAACAACTACTTGGAAGGGAGGCATCTGGAATTTTACCACTTCGGGCAACAAGGCCAGCCAACCTAATCCTGCAAATACATCTACAGGCGTCCGCATCAGCGCAAACCTTGGCTGGAAGAGCGGCCTGTCTGCTGTAACGCACGATGTATATATCGGAACCAATCAGACCTCGGTCAATAATGCTACACCAACAAGTCATGCCGGCGTAACTTATGCGAATGTCGATGTCAATACCTTCGACCCGGGAATTTTAAGTTACCTCCAGACCTATTACTGGCGCATCGATGAAGTAAACGGCGCTAATGTCTGGAAAGGCGACATCTGGAGCTTTACCACTGAAGCATTTGGAAACATCGACCTTGTTAATGATTATTTTAATGTTCGAATAGATGCTCTCGACGGCGGCGCCGTAAAACTAAAAAGAGTTAATGATTTGTTGGATACCGATTATGTACTAAGTCCATCCGATTATTCCAGTTATGGCAAAAGCGACCCCGGCTGGCTCCTCGGCGACATCATATCCAAATACAGAATCAACGGCGGAAGCTGGCTTGTTGGCAACACACAGTCATCCTCCGATAACAGGACAGTCACAATCGACAACCCGGAGACACCAACACAGGTGACATTTGCATACCTTACCAATTCTGCCAATGCAGAAGGCATTAAAAACTTCCAGCTTACGCAGGTCTGGAATCTCGACGGCAACAGCCTGTCACTGAATATGAAAATTAAAAATACCAGCGGAGGCACTCTGGAGTTCGGAGACCTCGCCTTCCCGATGCCGTTCGATACAATTTACGTCGGCTCGACTCATGAAATACAAACCAAGCATTTGATGAGGCATGAATTTATCTCCGGTTACGGTTCATATATGTTCTGGATGCGGGTCAACGGCGTAAGCCCCTATCTTGTTATGACAACCACCGGCGAGCTG
>JBFZBH010000008.1:0-14507 GCA_041308525.1 Phycisphaerae bacterium
CCATTAATACTATTGTATGTGAGTGCAGCAGGAGGAGATTGTCAGCAGGTGCAGGATGGTTCTCACTACTGGTCTTTGACAATTGAAAATTTTTTACGGGCATTTATTATAGGCGCGGTTTCAATAGTGCTCGGATATTGTCCAGCGCGTCTTTTGGCCGGCAGCGGAAAATTCAGGACAATTCTTTTTGTGCTGATTATGCTGCCGCTTATACTGCCGAGCTATGTTTTGTATTATGCGTGGACGCTGCCATTTAGCCCGGGGACGTGGATGGGGGATTATCTTGCGCGACATCCGCAGGCGGTAAAATTATTTTTCAGTTTTTTATCTTCCGGCGTAATGGTTTTGTGGTTCTGGCCGCTTGCTGCGCTTATAATTGCACAGGGGAGGCGCAATATCGAAAGGTCAATTTTGGAAAGTGCATCTCTCGAGGCGGGTGGCCGGCAGATTTTCAGGCATATAACCTTTCCGCTTTTGGCAGGGCCGATGCTGCTGGCGTTTGCGGTGTGTTTTGTGATGGCACTTTCGGAGTTTACAACTTTTCATCTTGCAGGGATGCGGACAATCGGGACGGAACTTGCGGTTGTGTATGAATTGACGGGGTCGGAGGGCTGTGTGGCGAGGTATTCGCTTCCTGTTGCGATTATAGCTGTAATTATTGCTGCGATGTTTGTGAGGAAAATGCGGAGATGGGATTCGGCACGGGCAGAATCAGGACAGAATAAATCCGAATTCAGCTTTTGGCAGTGGTTTGTGACTGTGCTTCTTTTAACTGTATCACTTGTCGTGCCGGTATTTTTGTTCGTTTCAAATATTGCAGAGTGGAAGGTATTTACGGAATTTTTCAAACTTCATTTCGATGATTTGGATTGGTCAGTGAGGACATCGGCTGCAGCGGCGGTACTGGCATATTTTATGGCGTGGGGTGCAAGCTCGCTGGACAGATTCGGCAGGGCGGGAAGATATTTATCATATTTTGTTTATACGACCATATTCGTTGTGATGCTTGTTCCGGGAAGTCTTGCAGCGGCGATAATTTTGAAGATGATGGCGGCGCTTGAATTGCCTTCGGCAGTTCGGCAAAGCTGGCTGATAGTATCAGCGGGACTGGCTGCGAGATTTTGTGCCGTCGGTCTTATTGTAATTGCCCTGATGCGGCTTTCGGAGATAAAGGGACTAACTGAGGCGGCGAGGATAGACGGGGCTACGAGCTGGCAGATTTTCCGGTATATACATTTGCCGAGGACATGGAGGGTTTTTGCGGGCGTGTTTGTGCTGATATTTATGTTATGTATGACGGAGCTATCGGTGACGATGGTGCTTTTGCCTGCTGGTGTGCCGAATTTTGCACAGAGACTCTTAAATCAGATGCATTATGCAAGAGACCAGCAGGTGATTGCATCATGCGTGATTTTAATTTGTGTTTTTCTGGCTGCGATGCTTGTTTTTGTTTTGCTGATGCGTGCTGCGAGTGTCCGCCGTTATGTTTTACCTGTAATTCTAACAATACTTTCTATTTGCCTTGTCGGGTGCAGGAAAAGTTACGCGAATAGCAGTGAACCGAAAGTGCTTATGATTTTCGGGAGGACCGGGCCGGGGCCTGGAGAGTTTCTTTATCCGCGTGCGATAGATATTGCGCCGGACGGCTCGATTTTTGTAGCGGACAAGACGGGGAGGATTCACCGATACAGCGCGGAAGGAAAATTTTTATCATCATTCAAGATGCCGGAATACGAACTGGGCAAACCGACAGGAATAAGCTTCGGTCCGGATGGAAATCTATATGCTGCTGACACGCATTACAGCCGCATTATGGTATTTACGCCTGAGGGAAAGATTGTAAGGCAATTCGGGCAGTACGGTGAGGAGGAAGGGTGTTTTATTTATCCGACGGATGCGGCATTTGCCCCGGATGGACGGATTTTTGTTTCGGAATACGGGGGCAATGACAGGATAAGTGTTTTCGATGAGGGCGGTAAATTTCTTTACAGTTTCGGCTCACCCGGGAACGGGCGCGGGGAATTATCGAGGCCGTCGGCACTATGTATCGATAAGACACGAAAGATATTATATGTTGCTGATGCTTGCAATCACAGGATAGCTATATATGATTATGACGGCAGGCTGGTGGATTATATAGGGACACTTGGAACGGGTTTGGGACAATTGCGTTATCCTTACGGCCTGGCACTGATGGAAGACGGGAATCTGGCTGTCAGTGAATTTGGGAACAACAGGATTCAATTGTTCAGTCCTGACGGCAAAAGTCTTGGAGTTTATGGAAGTGCCGGCAGAAGGCAGGGTGAATTAGCCTGCCCGTGGGGCCTGGCGGTGGAAAGGAGCGGCCGGGCGTTTATAGTTGATGCGCTCAATAACAGGATTCAGGTTTGGCAGTTATTATGATGCCGTATAGTTTCGATTTCGAGAGACCATTGTGGCTTGTGGGCCTTGTGCTGCTGGTGCCGGTGGTATGGATGGGCCTTCGGTATATGGAGGCGCTTGGGAGATGGCGCAGGGCGTGGGCGATAATATTTCGGTGTTTGACGGTAATAATACTCGTATTGCTTTTAGCGGGGCTTACGAGGGTAAAGAAAAACGAGCAGGTGGTGACAATTGTTGTTCTGGACAGGAGCCTTTCGATACCGGCGGACCTCGAAAATGAGGCGCTAGAGTATTTAGCCAAAGCAGTTCCAAACAGGCAGGCTGGAGATTTGCTTGCGGTGATAGATGTGGCGGAGGCAGCGAGCATTTCGAAACTGCCGTCGAGCGATAATGAAATCCGCCAGAGAAATCCATCGCTGAGCGGACTTCAGACAAGGCTTGCGGACGGGATACAAATGGCGATGGCGATAGCGCCGCCGAATGCTGCGGTGAGGATACTGCTGATAAGCGAGGGCAACCAGACCGCCGGCGATGTCAAAGAGGCGGCACGAATTGCGGGCGTAAACGGGATTCCGATAGATGTTCTTCCGATACGATACAGATACGACAGCGAGGTGGTGTTCAAGAAACTTGTCGCACCGGTGAAGGCCAGGAGCAACGAGACTGTGGCGCTGCGGTTTGTTTTAGAGAGCACTGCGCAGACAACGGGTAAGCTTTTTTTGAAGCTTAACGGTCAGCAGATTGACCTTGACAGGGAAAGCGATGAAATGGCGGCAGCGGTCGAGCTGAAGCCTGGGACGAATGTCAAGTCGGTTTCGATACCGCTTGGGAGCAGGGGGGTTCATCAGTTCGAGGCGGTGTTTGTGCCTGATGAGGAGAGCGGCGACGGGATATCGGAAAATAACCGGGCGACATCTATGACATTTGTTTCAGGGCCTGGCCATATCCTCGTTGTGGACGCCGATAACGGGGTATCGAGTGAGTATTTGATAAAATATTTGAATGCAAGCGGGATAGAAACACGGTACACATCCGTATCGGAACTGCCGGATAACCTGACGGTTTTTATGGACACGGATGCGGTGGTTCTTGCCAATACTGAGTGCAGCAGCTTTACATATCTTCAGCAGGAGATGTTTTGCCGTTATGTCACTGAACTCGGGGGCGGGCTTGTAATGACGGGAGGACCAGCTTCGTTCGGTGCCGGCGGGTGGACAGGGTCGCCTGTGGCGAAGATTCTGCCTGTCGATCTGGAGCCGCCTCAGAAAAAAGAGCTGCCGAAGGGTGCGCTTGTATTGATTATGCATTCGTGCGAGATGCCTCAGGGGAACTTTTGGGGTGAGATGGTCGCAATAGCAGCGGTGGAGACGCTGAGCCGGCTGGACCTCGTTGGGATTTTGACATACAGCTGGCAGGGTTCCGGCGACTGGGCATATCCGCTTTCGGAGGTTGGCGACAAGAAAAAAGTAATATCGGCAATAAAACAGATGCAGGTTGGTGACATGCCGGACATGGGCAGCTCGCTACAGGAGGCATACGATAAGCTTTCTGCGAGCGATGCGGCACAGAAGCATGTAATTATAATAAGCGATGGAGACCCGCAACCGCCTACTGCAGCGCTTCTCAAGCAGCTTAAAGATGCGGGCATTACCGTCACGGGCGTGGCGGTTTTTCCGCACAATCAATCGGATGTGCAAAGTCTTATGAGGATTGCGCAGCTTACGGGGGGAAGATTTTACGATGTCAAAGACCCGCAGAAACTGCCGCAGATATTTATCAAGGAGGCGCAGGAGGTGAAGCGAAGCCTGATAATCGAAAAGACGTTTGCACCTCAGCTTGTATATTCGCTCAGTGAACTGGCGAGGGGCTTGGGGTCGCCGCTTCCGAACCTTGACGGGTACGTGCTTACGGGGCCGAAGGGGGGATTGTCACAGCTTATAATGACGAGCGATGAGGGGGACCCGATTCTTGCGAGCACACAGGCAGGGCTTGGAAGGACGGTTGCGTTCACAAGCTCAGTTGACAGCCGGTGGGCAATGAACTGGCTTGCGTGGGGCGGAACGCAGCGGCTTTGGGAGCAGGCAATCCGCTGGGCGGGCAGACCGGCACAATCAACGGAATGCGAAGTGCTGACAGACGTGCAGGGAAGGGATGTGACTGTGAATGTGGAGGCGGTTGATTCAGGGGGAAACTTTTTGCAGCTTGCAGGGGTCGATGCGCAAATAATCGGACCTGATATGTCGGTAAATGGTCTTGAGCTGAACCAGGTGGGGCCAGGGCAATTCAAGGGGAATTTCGAGGCCAAAGACCCGGGAAGCTATATCGTGAACCTGCGGTACAGGAAGACTGGGGAGGAGACGACGGCGGCACATTTTATACAGTCGGCTGTGATGGTGCCGTTTGCGCCGGAGTTTCAGGAGATGACCGACAACGCAGCGCTGCTTTCTGATATCAGCACGATTACGGGCGGCAGGGTGCTTGTTTCGGACCCTAACAAGACGAATTTATTCGAGCATACGGGATTGAAATTTCCGAAGACGCAGCTTCCGACGAGGCAGTTTTTGATGTTTTTGTGGCTGGGAGTTTTTCTGGCAGATATTGCGGTGCGAAGGGTGGTGATTGATTTTAGGGCGATATTGAGGCGGCTGGTGTCGGTAGTTTTCAGGCAGCGCAAGGCAATTAAGGCAGACCAGACACTCGAGAGGCTTCAGTTGAGAAGAAAGAAGGTCAAAGAGCAGCTTACGGTAAGCGGAGCAGCGGATTTGTCCGGTAAAAGATATGAGGCGGCGAAGGAGTATAAAGGCGAGGTGCCGGCAGCAGCAGCGGATTCGGGGCCGAAGGAACCAGAGCGGCCTGCGAAGGAAGAGCCAAAGGCGGCAGCGGGGGCAGAGGAGGACAAAACGCATATAGGCAGGCTTCTTAAGGCCAAGAAACAGGCAATGGAGCGTGAAAAGGATAATAAGGACTTAAAATAGCTAATATAGGAGAGTAAAGAAATGAACGAAATGGAAAATGTTGAAGCACAGTGCAAGCAGTTCAGGCAGATGTTCGATTCGCTTCGCAGGGAAGTGGGCAAGGTCATTGTCGGATACAGTGACATAGTGGATGATGTCCTGATAAGTCTTTTTAGCGGAGGACACGTGCTGCTGGAAGGTGTGCCGGGGCTGGGCAAGACTTTGCTTGTGCGGACGCTAAGCTCGGCACTGTCGCTGCAGTTTCGGCGGATACAGTTTACGCCGGATTTGATGCCGGCGGACATTGTGGGGACTAATATCGTCATGGAGGACCAGGCTACGGGCAGGAGGCAGTTTCAGTTTCAGCCGGGGCCGATTTTCGGGCAGGTGATTCTCGCGGATGAAATAAACAGGGCGACGCCAAAGACGCAGTCGGCGATGCTGGAGGCGATGCAGGAACACTCGGTTACAATCGGC
Organism: Phycisphaerae bacterium; assembly: GCA_041308525.1. Classification (GTDB taxonomy): domain Bacteria; phylum Planctomycetota; class Phycisphaerae; order Sedimentisphaerales; family Anaerobacaceae; genus Fen-1359. The sequence goes on from JBFZBH010000008.1 coordinate 5,814, forward strand.
GGGCAGGTGAGAAAACTGCCGGAGCCGTTTATGGTCCTTGCGACGCAGAACCCTATCGAGCAGGAGGGGACGTATCCATTGCCGGAGGCACAATTAGACAGGTTCTTTTTCAAGCTGCTTGTGCCATACACCAACCGGCAGGAACTTGGCGTGATACTCGACAGGACGACGAAGGCGATGAATCCGAAGGCGGAGCCTGTGATAAATGCCGAGCAGATAATTTGGGCGCAGGAGCTTGTCAAGCGGGTTGCGATTGCGCCGCATATTCAGGATTATGCGATAAGGCTTGTTCTTGCAACGCACCCGAAGGGGGAATTTGCGCCGGATGTGACGAGCAGATATGTGCGGTACGGCTCGTCGCCGAGAGGGGTGCAGGCGCTTGTTCTTTCGGGCAAGGTGCGTGCGATGCTCGATGAGCGGTATCATGTCAGCTTTTCGGACATAAGCAGTTCAGTTATGCCGTCGCTGCGGCACAGGATTCTGCTGAATTTCGAAGGGCAGGCCGAGGGCATTCAAAACGATGATATTCTGAAAAATATACTGCAGCATGTTCAAACGACGGTGGAAAAAAATGTCAGTGCTTCGTGAAGGAAGGATTAAATTTTAATGGGCAAGATTGATAAACAGACTTCAGGAAGGCGATTGACGGAGCTGCTCGATGCGAATTTTATGGCGAGGCTCGATTCGCTGGATATTCTGAGCCGCAAGATTCTGACGGGCAAGCTCCACGGCGAGAGGCGGTCCAAGAGGAGAGGTCAGAGCGTGGAATTTGCGGACCATCGCGCTTATGTGGCCGGGGATGATTTGCGTTTCGTTGACTGGAACATTTACGGGAGGCTGGAGCAATTGTTTTTGAAGCTGTTTCTGGAAGAGCAGGATTTGACGGTGCATCTTGTTGTGGATACGAGTTCGTCGATGAGTTTCGGGGAGCCATCGAAGGAAATTTTTATAAAGAAGCTGGCGGCAGCCCTTGCGTATGTGAGCCTTGTGAATAATAACCGCGTGAACATAAGCTGTTTTTCCGACGGCGTGACGGGGCAGGTATCGAATATGCGCGGGCGAAATTATCTGGCTGCGATGGCGGAGCTGCTTTTGAAGAGCGAGCCGGAAGGGCAGTCGAATTTCGAGAAGGCTTGCAGGCAGATTGTGACGAGCCGCATCGGGACGGGAGTGATGGTTGTGCTGTCGGACTTTTTGTTCAAGGAGGGATTCGACGCGGGGCTTCGGCGGCTGCTCGGAGGAAATTACGACCTTTATGTGATTCAGGCACTTTCGCCGGAGGAATTAGAGCCGAAGATTTCGGGTGATTTAAAACTTGTGGATGTAGAAGATTTCGATACGGCTGAGATAACAATAAGCGCTGCGCTGCTGAAATTTTATAAGCGGAACCTTTCGGCCTATTGCAATGAGCTGAAGGATTTTTGCAGCAGGCGCGGGGCGGCTTATGTTCTTGCGAATAGTTCGGATTCGGTAGAGAGCCTCGTGCTGAATTATCTGAGGCGGATAAGACTTTTGCGTTAGTAACAGGAAAATAGATTATGGAATGGCTAACACCATTGATAGCTGTTTATGCTGCAGCGATTGTTTTGCCGCTGTTCGTGCTGCTTTATTTTTTGAAGCTGAGGCGGCGCGAGCAGATAATTTCGAGCACGCTATTGTGGAAGCGGGCGGTGCAGGATTTGCAGGTCAACGCGCCGTTTCAGAGAATAAGAAGAAATATTTTATTTTTCCTGCAGCTTTTGATGTTCCTTGCGATGCTTGTCGCAATAGCGCAGCCGGTATTGTCACTGATTGGCGGGCCATCGCGGCGATATGTAATTCTGATAGACCGGTCGGCGAGCATGAACGCGACGGATACCGGGACAAACCGACTCGATGAAGCGAAAAAGGAAGCGAAGACATTTGTCGAATCGATGCGGGACAGCTCATTCTTTTCTGTGGGCGAGAGCGGCGACCAGGCGATGGTGATTGCGTTCGATAACCGCCCGAAGGTGATGTGCAGTTTTACATCTAACAAGCGGCAGCTTATTGCTGCGATAGATATGATAACAGCGACGGACGGAAGGAGTTTTTTGGCTGAGGCGGTGACTGTTGCGAAGGCATTTGCACAGTCTGTGACGACTGAGGCGAACAACCGTTCGGCGGAAGAGCCGGGCAAGCTTTTATTGTTCAGCGACGGATGCATAGAAGACATCGATGATATAGCGGTGGGGAAAGAGGAGCTTAGTTTTTACAGCATAGGGAAATCGGGGGAAAATGTCGCGGTGACGGCGATGAAGGCGCGTCGCTCATACGAAACACCTGAGAAGGTGGAGATTTTCGCGACGCTTTCGAATTTTTCGAAACAGGAAATCAGCACAGATGTGCAGCTGAGCCTTAATGGAAATGTCCAGGCGGTCAAGGCGGTTAGGATACCGCCGAGGGAGGCGGCAGATGCGAATAACAAGGGAAGGGCGGGGAATGTTGCAATTGATTTTTCGCTGTCATACGGAGAGAGGGGCGTAATAGAAGTTCGGCATCTGTATAAGGACAAGCTGGCGACCGATGATGCGTCGTGGTCGGTAATATTTCCGCCGCAGAAGCTGAGTGTTTTGCTTGTAACGGGGGGCAATGCAATTCTGGAGTCGGCACTTAGGGCGTGCCCGATAGCAAATTTGAAAGTGAGCAACCCCGGCGAGTATGAATCGGCGGCTAAGGCACTGGCAGGTGCCCAGCAGGCATACGATGTCATAATAATCGATAATTATATTCCGCAAAATCTCGGGAGAGGCCGATACATTATTTTCGGCAGGCCTCCGGGGGGAATCGATGTTACAGCGGCGGAGGAATTGAAAGACCAGGTAATAATCGACTGGCGGGCGAGGCACCCGGTGCTGAATTATGTGAACCTTGAAAATCTTTTTGCGGCCCAGTGCATTAAGATGAATTTGCCGCGCGACAGTGAAGTTCTTGCTGAATTTAACGAAGGTGCGGCGATGGCGATGGTCAGGAGAAATGCGAGCATATATCTTTTGGTGCCGTTCGATATCCTCCAGACAAACTGGCCGTTTGATTCTGGGCTGGTGCTTTTCTGCTACAACGCGGTGGAGTTTCTTGCCGAAGAAGGGGCAACGGGCAGGATTTCCGAGCTTCAGACGGGACAAGCTCTTATTGTGGATGGATTTACACCTGAAACAGAGGCAAAGATAAGCGGGCCGTCGCTGGATGAAAAGGAAGTGAAGGCAGGCTCGTCAGGCTCGATAATTTTTGACAGTGTTGACAGGGTCGGGATATACAGCCTGAATGCTTCGGGGCAGGTGCCGCGATATTTTGCGGTGAACCTGCTGGACAACAGGGAGAGTGATATCGAGGCTGTCGGCGAAATATCGCTGTCGGGAGAGGTGGTAAAGGCCCAGCAGGGTGATGTCCGCAGGGCGAATTTTCCGGCATGGCCGTTTTTGACGGGAATTGTTTTGTGCATTGCCATTTTAGAGTGGTTAATTTATAATATGAAGGTCAGGATTTAGAGAACGTTTTAAAGGATGAATATATGGGCAGGAGAATAATCTCGGTTGGCTTAGTTCTGTTTTTGGCTGTTTGTTCACAGGCGGCAGAGACGATTTTCAATGTGGATGTATTCTGGGGCTGGGGAGGGTGCTATCGGCCGATGGAATGGACGCCGATTGATATCGGAGTAACAAGCACGCTGGATTCACCTTTCGAAGGCTCTCTTTTAATTTCTGCGCCGCAGGACAGTTTGAACACAATGAATATCCACCACGGATTTGTTCTGACGCCATCGATTCCGCTTCATCTGCCGCTGGTGACGAAACTGGCGTTTACGGCTGAGACTGCGAATGTCCGGCTGACCGATGCAAAGGGGCGCACGAGGTGGCAGTATAGCTTCAGGCTGTGGGATTTTTCCAACCAGCCATCATCGCTGACTCCGGTCCAGGAGCGGGATTTGCTGATAGGTTTTGTGGGGCGCAGAAAGTTCGGCATAAGTCAGCTTGACCAGAAAACAATCTGCGTGACCAACAGCGGGACGGGAATGGTTTATCTGAAAGACAAACTTGGCCGGATTGTGCCTTGGGACTGGACGGGATTTTCGAGCCTTGATTTGCTGATGCTTTACGACACGAACTGGTCTGAGCTGAACAGGCAGCAGCTAAATGCGATAAAGGAATGGGTGCAGAACGGCGGGAGGCTTCTGATAGTAATGGGAAGCGAGCCGCTGGCGGCGGACAATCCGATTGCGCAAATGCTTCCTTTTGAAATAGAGCCTTCAAGACAGATGGAGCTGCCGGCCGGATTTCTTTCTAAGTTCGGGCTGAATTCACAGAAAAGCGAAACGGTCGTCCGCTGGCCGATGAAGGAGAGGAGCGATTCGAATGCAGTCGGCATAGAGAAGTTCGATTCGGGTGACATTATATTTGCGACAAGCTATATCGGTTTTGGCCGGGTAGGAGTGCTCGGGTTCGACCCGGAGGGATTATCAGGTGGCCAGGCATCAAATTCAGCGTCTTTCTGGGTGGAAATAATTTCTAAGGTACTGGATGATTCGTCGGCTGCTTTAACAGAAACAAGGAGCAGTTCAAGAAGTGCGAGGGTCGTTTCGGGCTTTTCAACGTCTGTGGTTTTGCAGCGAAGGATAGCAATCAATGACCAGCAGAAGAGCGGTCCTGAATTTCAGGACACACATTCGTTTGCGATAGGAGGGCCGCAGCTTTGCAGCAATGCGGTGATGGGATATTTTTATAATTTGCCGCAATTGCGTCCGCTGAGCATAATCTGGGTGATACTTCTGTTTGCGCTACTTGCGTTACTGCTGGGTCCCGTTGATTATTTTGTGCTGAAGCGTCTGGATAAGCAGCCTCTGACGTGGTTGACGAGCTGTTTTTGGATAATTTTATTTTCAGCGGGAGCGTATTACGGGGTGGCGTATCTGAGGGGAGGCCGTCTGACATTCCGGGCCGTATCTGTTCTTGACGGGATAAAAAAAACCGGATGTTCCTGGTCAACGACGTATTCGGGGCTGTTTGCACCTTCGAGCGCCGATTATAAAATCGAGGGTCTTGCAAACAATCAGTGGTGGTCCGGCATATCTCCGACGGCGAATAACATTTATCGGTATTCAGAACAGGGTCCCGGCCGGAGCATTTATTTTGACCAGTTTGACGGCAAGAACATACCATCCTCTCTGCCGGTGAGTATTTGGACAATGCAGTGTCTGATGACGGAGACAAAAGCAGAGAAACTTCCGATAGATGCGGAGGTAAGGTGTGACGGAAAACAAGCGGCTGTGAAGATTATCAATCAGTCGCAGACATCCATAAAGAAAGGCTATGTTCTGTTCAAGGACAACGAGGCACTGGCGTTCGAATCTGTGCCAGCAATGTCCACAAAGGAATTTACGGGGCAATTGAGCTTTTATCAAAGCTGGCTAAACGATGAGCAGGTTTACTCAAGAGCGGATGACTACTATTACAGCAGATACGGCGAAGATTATTCTTCTGTGCAGCTGAACCGCAATTCAGTCCTTCTTGCGGAGGGGACGAACCAGCGGAGCAGAACAATTAGCGCATATCTTGCGAATGGTGCGGCAGTGGTTTGTGCGGAATTCGATGACAGCCCGTTATCGTATAAATTGAAAAACAGGTCATGTCTGTACGAACACATACAGATCGTACGGCTGGTGGTTTTGAACGCAAATTGAGAGGATAATAAAATGATTCAAACAAAGGGATTAAGCAAAAGATACGGGAGCCTCGAGGCACTAGTTGACCTTAACCTGGAAATCAGCAGGGGCGAGATTTTCGGCTTTATCGGCCCGAACGGGGCGGGCAAGACGACAACAATGCGAATCCTTTCGACGCTTCTTGAGCCGACGAAGGGGCAAGCGTTTATCGACGGTCTCGATGTGAGAAAAGAAGGCCACAAGGTGCGAAGAACAATCGGATATATGCCGGATTTTATGGGGGTGTATGATGACCTGAAGGTTTTCGAGTATCTTGAGTTTTTTGCAGCGGCATTCGGAATAGAAAGCAAGAAGAGAAAAAGCATTGTTGAAGGGGTGCTGGAACTGACGGATTTACAGGGCAAGAGGGCGGAGACGGTTGACAGTCTGTCGAGAGGAATGCAGCAGAGGCTCGGTCTTGCGAGGGTGCTTTTGCACGACCCTAAGGTTTTGATACTCGATGAGCCTGCGAGCGGACTGGACCCGAGAGCGAGGATAGAAATCAGGGAGCTTTTGCGTGAACTTCGAAGGATGGGCAAGACGATTATGATATCGAGCCATATTCTGAGCGAGCTTGAGGAGATATGCGACCATGTCGGGATAATCGAGAACGGCCGGCTGATATTCAGCGGGTCGATGGAGCAGATACGAATCCAGCTGGGCCTGGGAAACAAGGTGAAGGTGCGTGTGACGGGCAATCAGGAAATGGCGATAGAGCTTTTAAAGGGTTTATCTGAGATACAGGAGGTCAAGGCCTTAGATGACCATATCGCGGTGACTTTTTATCCTGACAAACCGGGTGATGGTATTATAGCAAGGACGCTGGTCAACGGCGGGATCGATATCATTTCGCTTGAGCCGGTCCGGGTGAAGCTCGATGAGGCATTTTTGCATTTGACAAAGGGCATAGTTCATTAGTATGAGCTGGCAAACTTTATATTCCGCGTGCAAGCGGATAAATCCGCTCTGGCTGACGGGCCCGATTTTCGAAAAGGAACTGGTGGTGTCGAGCCGGAGGCGGAGGAATTATGTTCTGAGGTTTGCCTACGTAGCGTTGTTGAGTTTTTTGGTTTTAATGGTCTGGATACCTAACATTTCCATGTCCAGCAGTCTTGCATATCAGACAGCAAGGATGTCTGTTGCGGGATTGTGGATAGTGACAACGATATGTTTTTATCAGTTCATAATGACACAGTTTACCGCTGTTATTATGCTCAGCACGGCCATCAGCGATGAGATATATCATAAGACACTTGGGCTCTTGATGACGACGCCGATAACGAGCTTTCAAATTGTGATGGGCAAACTGCTCAGCAAGCTTTTGCAGATGCTATTGCTTATCGGCATAAGTTTTCCTTTGCTTGTGATTTTACGTGTTTTCGGCGGAGTTCCATGGTCTTATATCCTGTCGAGCTTCTGCATAACGATTACGGCGAGCCTGTTTGCCGGTGCGCTGACACTGTATTTTTCGATAAGAGGGCGGTATGCATACGCTGTGATATTGAAGTCAATTTTTACGCTTGCGATGCTTTATCTTTTTATTCCGATGATTATGATTTTTTTAATGGTTTTGATTACTCAAAGCACAGGTCCTTCAAGTGCTATGAAACTGATGTATGTTATATCTTTATTTAATCCATTTTTTCAGATGTATGGTGCCACGGTTTCGCTGTTTATGGGCAGGATTTTCGGCACCTTTGGTGCGGCATTATCGCCGTGGACATGGCATTGCCTTACACTTTTGGGATTAACAATTTTACTGGTGGCAAGGTCTGTTACAATCGTGCGCAGGGTAGCCCGCAGCCAGGCGGTCGGGGAGTTCGAAATCGGTTCGAGACGGAGGATAAAAAAGAAAAAACACGAAGCTGTTTTAAAACCGGAAGAAGGAAGATATTTTTCAGACAGCGAGATTAAGCCTGTAAAAGGCTCGCCGATTGTATGGAAGGAGCTTCGTGTGCCGTTTATCCGGGGAGGCAGGAGGAGTTCGAAGATAGCGCTGGGTTTCAGCCTTGCGGCATTGTTTCTATGCTATTTATTGAACCATATTACCGATGCTCTTGACAGCGAAGCTACCCATTTCGGATATGCGCTTGTATTCGTGTTATTGGGCCTGATAACAAATATTGTGCTTTCGGCAACTACGATAACAGGCGAGAAGGAATCAGGAAGCTGGCCGATTTTGTTGACCACGCCGCTGGACAACTGGCAGATAATTATCGGCAAGGCAATCGGAGTATTCAGGCGGTGTCTTCCGATATGGCTTTTTCTGGCGGGCCATTTAATTCTTTTTACACTGGTCAAATATATACACCCGATAGCAATTTTCCAAATGGTGCTTGTGGTTGCAGGTTCGATGTTTTTTTTGGGATGCAGCGGCTTGTATTTCAGCTCGCTTATGAAACGCACCACATCTGCGGTGGTGGCGAACCTGGGATTTGTTGCGTTTTTGTGGTTTGTAATGCCGATATTTTTGAGTTTTATGATGCAAATAACCAGGAGCACGCCGGAATGGATGAATGCATATTTGTCGGCAAATCCGGCAGTTCAGACAGGCGTGGTAATGATTGCCTGCAGCGGGTCGGGCAATGCCGGCTCATCAGTGCTGAATCTTCAGTATAGATGGCCGCTGGAAGGGAGCGAGAACTTCATACGGGCAACGATAATAATTTTTGTTGTTGCGGTTTGCTATACGGTTTTCGGCCTGCTGATGCTTTATCGGGCGAGGGTGAGGCTAAGGCGGAATATTTTCTAATATACCGATAAGATATTATGGAATTATTGATAAAAATAAAAGAGATACTGTCGTCGCTGTTTTTTTTTCTGACGGGACCGATTCTGGACAAGGAATTGAGAGTCCTGAGCAGAAGGAAAAGATATTATGCCCTGAGGTTTTGTTATACGGCGCTTTTGGCATTTTTTGTTCTTATATTGTATTTAAGCTATGTAACGATAGGATCAATGCCGGGTGTAGTGGCGAC
>JBFZBH010000009.1:0-12500 GCA_041308525.1 Phycisphaerae bacterium
CCTGCTGATGGGTAATTTCAAATCCCTTCAGCGGACTTTTTGCCATCGGCAAAGTTACTTCAGGCATACAGCGCGTTTCGCCGCACCTCCTGCATGTAAAATGCGGATGGCATTGCTGTTTCGTGCACCTGTCCGAAATTTCATAATGCACAACCCTCTCCTCGAGAAAAGCTTTATGAACAACGCCTGTTTTCACCAGCGCCTCTAAAGTTCTGTAAATAGTCACTTTATTCGGCCCGTACGGCGAAAGCTTCGCAGATATCTGTTCTTGGCTCATTGGCCTCGAAGCCCTCAAGAGAGCCGACAGCACAGCCATCCTCGGCTCTGTCTTTCTAAGCGATGCTTTCTCCAGTATCCCTTCACAACTTCTTTCGTCTTTGTGCCTCACTTTTTGTTTTCCTTGGCCTTAAGTATGTGTTCGTGGCTATGAAGGATATGTTCAGGGCAGGGGCCTGCCATATCGACATCCGGCCTCACAAACAAAAGCGGAAAAATAATATCACTTATCACGCATGGTATCAGCACGGATAAAAACAATACCGAAAAAACCTCCAGCGCAACAGAGATCGTCATCGTTGAGCCGATGTCCATCAATAAATATGAAACCGTTGCCCATGTGCTTATCAAAATATGTCCTGCATGCGGAAACTTCGTATGAGGCCGTAGAAAGCCGATTATTATTCCGATTATTGCTGCAGGATTGACTAAATACCATTCCTCTATGAATCCTAAGTGCATCTTGTGGTGTCCTTTTATGTCGTGTTCAAGAGAGCCGTTTGTTTCATTTGCATGACCTGCGCTGTGTATCTGCGATTCGCCCGGAATATCCAGTCCCAGAACACGTGCCCCGATATGCGGCATAACTATATCACTCAGCGTCGCTGTCCCCACGGCACTTAGAAAACCTATGACCAGAACCATCAGAAAACTCCTCTTTATGCTGTGTAGCTGTATCATCGATGACGACACTATCGCACTAAGCAGCACATGCAATGGATGAAAAAATGAAAACAGCGAGTGGCTGCCGCTAATCCCTGCCCGCCGAAATGTCAGCATGAAGACGATTCCAAGCAAACACCCGATTGCCGTAAAAGGCAAGTGTCCCTTCAATTCCATCAGAATATGTCTTGTTTTCCCTGCCATAAAAACTGCCTTTCTATCTAAAACTATGTTCATTAAATTTTGTTTTTCCTATATTGTATAATATTCTATTTGCAACTCAGTTGCAACAATTATTCTTGCACTTTTTATTTATTTTTCCGCTGTTTGACAAGCCCCTTTTTGTGGTAAAATACTTCTGTTTTCGTCCGGCTGTATTTATTGTTTTGCTTTTTTATATGATTGCATTATGAACAAGTCAAAATTGCTATTGAATGCCTATTTCGAAGCCCTCCACGACCTTATCTTTAATCAAAAGGAGGTGATAAAAGACGAAATCGACGAGCTTCTTCGCACGGAGCTTGATAAGCTTGTTTTGGTTAACGACGAAAAAATTACCGCTTATATGGATGCCTCTCTTGCCTTTCTTGATGAGCGCATTGAAATGTACAATCCGGTCGGCCTTCAGTATCTATACGACAATCAAACCTCCGAATTTGCCAGGCAGATTGAACTTCAGCTTGACTGGTACGACAGCTCTGCAGAATTCCAATCTATTCTCGAAGCCGTCGATGCTCTCAACAGATCGGGCTTTGAGCCGGAGCAATTACCCCAGCTTGCCGAGCAGCTTGTTACAAGGTTCGGCGCCTTCCCAGATAGAAGCATTATCGACAATTATCTTAAAAAGCCCTCCACACGCAAGCTCCCCGATTATATCCTTGCCCGTTCGATTGAAAAAATGATAAAAGAAGCCCTCAAATAAACAGTTTATTTGACACAGCTTGTCAGAGCCCGAATTATGAATCAGCCATCCAATATACTTGTGCTCTTTTGCTCTGTGTTTTAATCCTCTTGCTTCTTGCAGTTTAATATTGTAGTATAATACGTTTTATGATGAACAGAATTCTGGGATGATGAACTTAAATGGAAATTATACAGGGTATATCCGGCTTTAAGAAAGTTGTAAGGGGCTGCGTATTAACAATAGGCAACTTCGATGGCCTGCATTTGGGCCATCAGAAAATCCTTTCTACTGCACGAAAAGCCGCCGATGAGCTTAAAACCAGCCTGGTTGTTATGACCTTCGAGCCGCACCCGGTGGCAGTCCTGCATCCCGAAATGGCACCAGAAAGATTGCTTACTCTGCCTCTTAAAGAGTGCCTGCTTGCGCATTTCGGTGTCGATACCCTTATTCTCTTAAGAAGCGACCTGCAGCTCCTGCAGTATTCCGGAACGGATTTTATCAAAAAATTTCTTACAAATCTGATTAAGCCGCGTCTTGTTGTTGAGGGTCGCGACTTTCATTTCGGCTCAGACCGCTGCGGCAATGTAGAAACACTTGCGAAAATCGGTTCAGAAAACGGGTTCGATGTTGTTGTTGTCGAACCGGTAGCGGCTGCGCTTTCAGGCGGCAAAAACATTACAATCTCCAGCACTCTTGTTCGAGAACTTCTCCTTGCGGGAAATGTCACTGATGCAGCTGTTGCGCTTTCTCGTCCTTATCGGCTCATTAGCAAGGTCATTTACGGAAAAGGAAAAGGTGCAAGACTTGGCTTTCCAACTGCAAATCTTCTTCAGCCTGCTCAGCTCGTTCCTGCAACGGGTGTTTATGCAGGAACCGTTGAGATAGCAAATACTCACGAACAGCTCTGCCCGATGCACAATAGAATTCCCGCAGCGGTCAGTATCATTGCATCTCCAGCGGGAGATGTAGATAATCCTTTGCTTATAGAGGCCCATTTATTGATTGATAATGTCCATTCCCTTTACGGCAAATGGATTGCCATAGACTTCATTCAGAAAATACGCGACCAGATGAAATTTGAATCTGATGAACACCTCGCTGCTCAAATCGCAGAAGACTGCAACAAGGTAAAGCACATTCTGCCTCATCCCAACATTTAATTATTAACAACTTTTCAATGAAAGGAACGTATAGGTATAAGTATGTATTCTAATTATATTCGCAATGTTGCCATCATCGCTCACGTTGACCATGGAAAGACCACTCTCGTTGACAGGCTTCTGTACCAGTCGGGTATGTTTCGCAGCGAAGACCTCGATAAGCTCGCCGGAGGCCGCGAAGGCCTTATTATGGATTCCAATCCAATCGAGCGCGAGCGGGGCATAACTATCTTAAGCAAGATTTGCTCCATTTTATACACCCACACAAATGGCAAACAATACAAAATCAATATCATTGATACTCCCGGCCACGCCGATTTTGGCGGCGAAGTCGAACGCGTACTCAAAATGGCCGACGGTGTCCTCCTGCTTGTCGATGCCTTCGAAGGCCCTATGCCCCAGACACGTTTCGTTCTGTCAAAGGCACTTAAGCTCAATCTAAGACCGGTCGTTGTCATAAATAAAATCGACCGCAAAGATGCGCGTCCTCACGATGTAGTAAATGAAGTCTTTGACCTGCTCGTTCAGCTCAAGGCATCAGACCACGCCCTCGATTTTCCAATTATTTACGCCTCTGCAAGGGAAGGCTGGGCAACCACCGACCTCAAACACAAAAATAATAATGTCCAGCCTGTATTCGATGCAATCATTAACCACATCAGTCCGCCTCGCTCTCACTCCGATAAGCCGCTTCAGATGCTCATCACAACTCTCGACTATTCTGATTATGTCGGCAAGATTGCCATCGGCAGAATCTACAGCGGGAGAATTAAAAAAGGACAAAATGTGACTGTTATAGATAGTAATGGCGACCAATCGGTTCAGAAAATTCAGATGCTTTATCAGTTCAGCGGTCTCGATAAAATTGAGGTCGCCTCTGTTCAGGCTGGAGATATTTGTGCCATTGCAGGTCTCGATAATGTTCATATCGGCGGCACCATAGCCTCACAGGATAATCCTGCTGCGCTGCCGGTCATCAGCGTCGATGAACCGACCATAACTATGACCTTCAGGGTCAACGACGGCCCATTTGCAGGACGTGAGGGAAAGTATGTCACCAGCCGTCAGATTGGTGAGCGTCTAGAAAAGGAGTTATTGCATAATGTTGCCCTCCGTGTCGAGCCTGGATTGACAAGCGATGAATATAAGGTTTCCGGCAGGGGGCTTTTGCACCTTGGAATACTGCTTGAAAATATGCGGCGCGAAGGTTACGAACTATGTGTCGGAAAACCTGCCGAGATTCTTCGCACAATCGACGGCGTTGTTAATGAGCCTATCGAGTTGCTTGCGGTAGATTGCCCCGCAGATTGCCAGAATGCTGTGATAAGCCTTCTTGGAAATCGCGCCAGCGAGCTTGTTACTATGCATGCAAAAAGCGGTACAAATGATTTTGTCCACATGGAATTTACTATCCCCTCACGCGGTCTCTTCGGTCTCCATACAAGACTGCTCAATGCCACTCAGGGAAGAATTGTCTTTCATCACACCTTCGAAAAATATATGCCGATGCGGGGCAATGTCCCCCAGCGGCTCGCAGGTGTTATGATTGCCACCGATACCGGCCAGGTAACTTCTTATGCCCTCGATGCGCTCTATGATCGCGGTGAATTTTTTGTAGAGCCTGGTGAATATGTCTATGAAGGTCAGGTCGTAGGCGAGCACTGCAAGGAAAGAGATATCCCCGTCAATGCCGTTAAGGCAAAACAGCTAACGAACATACGAGCGGCAGGCAAAGATGATGCAGCAAGAATAAAACCCGCCCGCAAAATGACAATCGAACTTGCGCTCGAATACATCCAGGCCGATGAGCTCGTGGAGATTTGCCCTAAAAGCATCCGCATTCGAAAATTCCATCTCAGAGAATCCGACCGCAAAAGAGCAAAAAGAAAACAAACTTCCAGCCAAAGTTCCTGATGCCGCACCTGAAGAATGGTTCGTCATTTTCTTGAATTTCATCGTAAGACCTTATATAATCTTGAAAAATTGATTTTGCGAAGGTTTATCATAAATGTTCATTTATGAATTAATTGTTATTGCGTTGATGCTCGTATTCAACGCTGTTTTTGCTGCTTATGAAATGGCGCTCGCTTCCGTTTCGCGAGCCCGCCTTACAATTCTGCTGAGCGAAAAGAAAAAAGGAGCAGCCGAAGCCGCCTTTATGAAGGATAAAATGGAGGCAAGTCTCGCCACCATTCAGCTCGGCATAACCCTCGTGGGGGCGATTGCGGCTGCCACCGGCGGTGTTGGCATCAAGGAAACCTTTGTCCCTTATCTTAATACTCTCGGTATATCCGAGACCCTTTCAGAAATTCTTGCCATCGTTGTGCTGATTATTCCGCTTACTTTTGTCACAATGGTTTTCGGTGAGCTTGTCCCTAAGATAATCGCACTCAACAACAGGGAACGCATTGTCCTGCGCCTTTCACCTCCTATGAAAATCCTCTCTCGGACAATAGGCCCCGTTGTTTCTTTGGTCGAATTTACCGTAAGAAAAGTAATCAGCCTCATAAGATGGGGCAACCGTCCCCAGACAACTGCCCATTCACAGTGGCTTCATGAGCTGCGGGCTTCTGTTTCCATCGCAAGGACCTTAAAGCTTATGGGCGAGAGAGAGGAGAAAATTGTCCTCTCAGCCGCCCATCTCTCCACTCATCTTGTTCGTGATATTATGATTCCTGCACAGGATATTTCCATGCTTTGTGCACAAAATACTCTTATGGACGCCATCGTGAAAGCCCACCTCGATATGCATACCCGCTTTCCTGTTTGTCGAATGGAAAACGACCCGCAGACTATCGATGGTTATGTAAATTTCAAGGACATCGTTGTTGCCCTAAAGGTCAATCCTAAAGATCCGACCGTCAGTGGTATTTCGAGGCCCATTAAAAAGGTCAGGTTCGATATGCCGCTCTCACAGCTCCTTGAGGAAATGATTCGAGAAAGAAACCATATCGTTATCGTTACCTCACAGGAAGGTTCTGTCCTCGGTATGGTTACTCTCGAAGACATCATCGAAGAGCTTGTCGGGGAAATCGAGGATGAATTTGATCGTCTCCCTGCCCATATTCATCCCTGCGGCGATGGCTGGATTATGGGGGGTGGGCTGTCTATGACAACCGTAGCTTCGACCGCGGGTTTCGATTGGTCCTCTAAATATCATGGCCTTAAGCCTCCAACCCTTGCGGACTGGTGTGTCCTGAAGATTGGTCATCCTCTCGCCGGTGGCGAAATAATCGAAGCCGACGGCCTCAGGGTTGTTCCCCGTAAATTCCGCAGAAAAAAAGTCTCCGAAGCACTTGTCTCCCGCCTCGACAGTTAATTAACAATCCTTATTGTATTTATTCAACAAGATCCTATAATCAAGACTATGAACAATACCGATACTTCTCCTGAAGCAGAAAAAGTTTTAATCGAAATACTGCGGAATATGTCCCCCGCAAAAAAAGGCGATTTGGTTTTTGATGTTCTTAAAATGGGCAGAGACATCGCAATTGCAGGCCTTCGTTACAGATTCCCGAATTCTGCGGATGAGCAAATCCGTCTCCTTTACGCTGAGCAGCACCTCTGCGAAAAACTATTCAGGTAAGTCTATGGAGACAGATCGAGTGAATGATAAAAACGACATAGAAATATTAAAGGATTTTGTCGAGATTCTCGAAAAGCTTGGTATCCGATATGCCATTGGCGGTTCTATTGCAAGTTCATTCTATGGAAAGGTCAGATTTACCATTGATGCCGATATCACGGTTGAACCATTTATTCATTCTGTCGATATATTTTATCAGTCTCTCAAATCCGATTTTTATATCAGTAAAGATGCCGTGTATCAGGCCCTCAAAGCTGGAGCAAGTTTTAATATCGTTCATCTGCAGACATCATTTAAGATAGATGTTTTTATATGTAAGGATGTTCCCTTTCAAAGGCAAATGCTCCAGCACCCAAGGAAACTTAAGCTCTCCCAGTCTGTTGATAAATTATTTTCTGTGGTCTCACCTGAGGACATTATTCTTCTTAAACTGCAGTGGTTTCATTCTTCTGGCTGTGTATCAGAAAAGCAATGGGCCGATATCCTTGGCGTCTTAAGGATTCAGGATGACAAACTCGATTATGATTACCTGAAAAAATGGGCTGATGATATGAAATTATCCGATCTTCTCAAAAAAGCCCTGTCCGAATTTAAATAGTTTTCGACGTCCAGAATGAAAGATATTCTATGACAATTAAAGATAAGTTTAATAGCGCGATTAAGTTAATTAATCAATCACAATGCATTTTGATTGTCACTCATACTCGCCCCGATGGCGATGCCTGCGGCTGCGTGGTCGCATTGAGCGAGCTTTTTTCTCAGCTTGGCAAAAAAACCGAAATCCTGCTTTTAAGCGATCTGCCGCAATGGTATTCCTTCCTATTTAATAATCCCCCGACTTTTTTTTCTGAAAATTTTTCTACAGATACGCTTAATCCATTCGATTTGATTGTCATCACCGATACAAACAGCAAGGCCCAGCTTCCCGGTTTCGCAGACCTGCTCGAAAAAAATAAAAAACCTGTTCTTGTTATTGACCACCACATAACAAGCGACGGCCTTGGTGATGTTGAGCTTGTTGACACCTCCGCTGCAGCCGCCGGCCTTGTTGTATTTGACCTTATCAAATCCGCCGGCTGGAATATCAGCGAAAAAGTCGCCCGCCCACTTTTTGTCGCCATCTCCACCGACACGGGCTGGTTTCGTTTCACGAACACAAATAGCCTCGTCCACCGGGCCTGTGCAGAACTTCTTGATGTGGGGCTAAACTCATCTGAAATTTACCACATTCTTTACCAGAGCTTTTCCCTGCCGCGTTTTAAGCTTATGATTACAATGCTCAATTCACTCGAGTTGCACTTCAATGGCCGCCTTGCCACCCAGTTTTTGCGAAGAAAAGATTTCGAGCAAACCTCTGCTCTCGATACAGATACCGAAAACCTTATCGACGAATGTCAGCGTATTTCTTCTGTCGAAACAGCTGCTCTTTTCATCGAGCTTAAAGACGGTCGCATTCGCTGCTCACTCAGAAGCAGGGGGGTTGTTGATGTCCGAAAAATTGCCCAGTCATTTGGCGGCGGCGGGCACCCGCAGGCCGCAGGCACCTACCTCCCCGGACCTATCGAAAATGCAAAACAATTAATCCTCGGCCTCGCTGCCCAGCAGTTGTCACAAACAGGCTAATTTTTTTTCATAACAAGTTTCACAGCCATTTGAAGCTTTACGTTTCCAACTCTTCACTCTTGTCGCTTATCTTTTACTTATTTCGGTTGACAAGGAATCGGCATCTCGCCGTTTTTATTTGTCTTGTAAACCACGCTGTCGAATATCCTTTTTCCTTCCGGGCTGTTCGCAGCCACCCATTTTTTATCCTCTACCCTTTTTATCAGTTTGCCCTCGCCCCATTTTGCTCCTGCATCGTTGCCTGTTCCGCCGGTGTATCTGGCATCTTTCATTTCCAAAAATCCGATAAAACGCTGTGATTCTTCCGGATTTTGAATATAACTAAATACATAAGCCTTCACTCCAGCAGGCTGACCATTTGCAAGTCTTCCTGAAGGGGCCTCTGTTGGTGTGTCCAGGTCCTTTCTGCCAACAAATAAATGTCCCGTGTTCAAATCATAGTAATATGCCTTTGCGTAATCATCCAGCTTCGCAATATCTTTCTCCTTCGTTACCGCAAAAACTACTATCACCAGCATCGCCATTGTTGCCGCAGTACATAATATCACTATCCGTGGATTGGCGTTAATCCATTTCCTTACTCTCCATTCCTTCCACCACTCTGCCGTACGCTCAAGATAATCCTCTGCTTGATATCTGATATATTTCCAATCCGCCATCCCAGGCTCCCTTATTTCTTTGTGAAATTATTCTAAATTCTTTTCACATTCCCTTCAGCATATTGTATGCCGTCTCTAAATCTGTGTTATTTATGGATGCCTCCATTGGGTCTATATCCCATTCCGAAAATTCCACGGTCCGGTTGTCTCGCCATTTCAGATATTCATAATGCAGGTCAGCAAAAGTAACATTGGTTCCCTCTCCGTGTCGGGCTGTTATGTTCCTGCTGTCCTTCCTGAACCAGATAAGGCTGCTTTGAATATCGATTGGCCAAAAAGATCCATCTATCCAGCCGAGCCGGCTTGTTGCATCGATGAAGACCGGTTTCTCGCTCGGCATCTTTATACTCGTGTAACTTTTATAGGATTCGATGGCTGCCCCATCGCAGCTGCACCCGTGCCCGTTCATCGCTCGGCAGATTGCATAACTGCGCACAAGATCAGTCATATCTGTCTTGCACTTAAATACCTTCACGTCCTTTAATAAAGGATACAACGATCCATCCTTAATCGCCTGCTTGGTTCCTCCGACCAGATTACCCTCCAGCATAGGCCCGTCCGCCACCCAGTTGCCGGCCTCTGTGTCATTCCACCCCGTCTCTGCAGAGCACAAGCGGTCATCTCGCTCTATCGTGTACAGATGCCACGCATACGAAAGCTGTTTTAAATTCGAGCCGCACACAACTCGCTGTGCCTGCTCCCTTGACTTTGAGAGACCCGGCAGCATTATCGACATCATCAGCGATATGATGGATATTACTACCAGCAGCTCGACCAGAGTAAATCCTCCCGCTCCGTATTGTGCCTTTTCATTTGTCTTTTGAGCTTTTAAATTTGTCTTCATTTTATTTCCTCCCTAATTTTTCTGATTTTGAGATTTTCATGCTCTTATCCCGATTGAAAATCGCCTTCTTTTTGGCTCTATATTATTATACAACCTTTTTTCCTTTTAAACCAACAATTTTTCCTTGCGTTGTCATCTCTTTGCCATCGTTTCTTGGTATCTTACCAGCGTTGTGCCATCATTTTACACCGCGATTTTTCATCCAATTGGCCTATCAGGTGTAATTATATGCAACTGATTGAGCATTTTAAGTTTTAACCTTATTACTTCCCTCCTTATCCTTGGCGTGATGATGGAGACTCAGCAAAGAGTTTTTTGACGTATTTTCTGAAAAATTTTTATTTTTAGCAAAATTTTTTCACATTTTCTTCGATCGGGACAGTTCTTTGTTCCCATATTCATAAGTTCCTGTCTTATATAACATTAAGCTCAATAACATTCAAATAAACTGATTATTTTTTATGACAGGAGCGAACTTTTTTAAATTATTTTTCGTAAAATTAAAAAAAATTTGAAAAATATTCTTGACGATGATTTTCAAGTGGAATACAATCATAAGGCTGAATAATGAAGCAAAAAACACAATATGAAAGGTTCAGGAAGGGTTTGAAAAGATTTTTCTTAATTTGTGTTTTGTTGCCGTAGGCTGTTAACAAGCGGACAATGGTTTGTAAAAAAACCGCTGGCAGTTTAACAGCGGTTTTTTTGTTGCTCTTTTGAAACTATATATTAGAATTGCGAGCTTGGAAAAATTTCCCGGGCTCGTAGCTCAGTTGGTTAGAGCACACGCCTGATAAGCGTGAGGTCGGTAGTTCGAATCTACCCGGGCCCACTTCCTTTAGCCTTAAGCCAAAGGAAATTCTAAGCTCTAAACACTAAATTCTAAACTTTAGGATTTAGAAATTAGGATTTAGGGTTTTCCGCGAAGCGGGCACGGGGACGTAGCTCAACTGGGAGAGCGTTGGCTTTGCAAGCCAGAGGTTGCCGGTTCGATCCCGGTCGTCTCCATTTAATTCACAGAATGTGAATTAAATGCCTCGGCGAAGTCCCGATGTTGTTTTAGGGATGAAGACGGGCATTATTTTTTTGCTCTTTTACAAGTTAATACAGATGCGTAGTAAAGTTTTTCAATCTTTTTGCGGAAAACTTTCACTAATGAGCGCAAACTTAGGACATATACAAACCTTGTGTTCTCTACATAAGGTTTGTTAATATTCCTATTGTCCATATGCAATCAATGATTGATATGGTCAAGTTACTAAGGGTATATGGGGAATGTCTTGGTGTCGAGAGGCGATGAAGGACGTGGCAGACTGCGATAAGCCCGGGGCAGGTGTCGAGCAACCGCTAATCCCGGGATCTCCGAATGGGGAAACCTGGTTCTGCTGGGCAACCAGTTGGAATCATTGCCGGCTGAATGCATAGGCCGGTAAAGCGACACGCAGGGAACTGAAACATCTTAGTACCTGCAGGAAAGGAAATCAACCGAGACTCCGCCAGTAGCGGCGAGCGAAAACGGATCAGCCCAAACCGTCTCGAGCAATCGGGGCGGTGTTGTGGACATTGATTAGGAGTTACAAAGGTATCGCAAGCAGAATCTTCTGGAAAGTTGGACCATAGAAGGTGATAGTCCCGTATGCAAATGCGAAAGCCCTCCGTTATATCAATGCTCCTGATTAGCACGGTGCCCGTGAAACTCTGTGCGAATCTGGGGGGCCCACCCTCCAAGGCTAAGTACTACTCGACAACCGATAGTGGACCAGTAAGGCGACTGAACGATGAAAAGTACCCCTATTAGGGGAGTTAAAAGTACCTGAAACCATATACCTACAAGCTGTGGGAGCCCTATGTCCCGCCTTCGGGCGGGAAACGGGTGACCGCGTGCCTTTTGCTTAATGAGCCGGCGACTTACCGTCTGTGGCAAGGTTAATCCCTTCAAGGGAGCAGCCGTAGCGAAAGCGAGTCCGAACAGGGCGATTCAGTCACAGGTGATAGACGCGAAACCACGTGATCTACTCATGGCCAGGTTGAATCCCGAGTAATATCGGGAGGAGGACCGAACCCGTTAACGTTGAAAAGTTATGGGATGAGCTGTGAGGAGGAGTAAAAGTCTAATCAAACGTGGAGATAGCTCGTTCTCTCCGAAATAGCTTTAGGGCTAGCCTCGGGTAATTAATTTACGGGGGTAGAGCTACTGAATGGGGACAGGGGACCACCAGTCTACCTACCCCAACCAAACTCCGAATACCGTAAATACTATCCCGGGAGTCAGACTGTGAGGGATAAGCTTCATGGTCGAGAGGGAAACAGCCCAGATCGCCAGCTAAGGTCCCAAAGATGTGCTGAGTTCTAAAGGAAGTTGAATTGCTCAGACAGCCAGGATGTTGGCTTAGAAGCAGCCACCATTTAAAAAGTGCGTAATAGCTTACTGGCCGAGCAGTTTGGCGCCGATGATGATCGGGAATAAGCACGTCACCGAAGCTGCGGATTTAATCATGGTTAATTCCATCTTTATATGGTAGGAGAGCGTTGCTGCCAGCGTCGAAGCGATACAGTAATGAGTCGTGGAGCGGCAGCAAGTGATTATGCCGGCATGAGTAACGATAAAACAGGTGAGAATCCTGTTCGCCGAAAGCCTAAGGTTTCCTGGGGAAGGGAAATCCGCCCAGGGTTAGTCGGAACCTTAGTCAAGGCCGAAAGGCGTAGACGATGGCCAGCAGGTTAATATTCCTGCACTATGTATCGAAGGCTCGAACTGTGGGGGTGACGCAGTTGAAATGGCTGG
>JBFZBH010000010.1:0-13304 GCA_041308525.1 Phycisphaerae bacterium
CAACAGAACTTGTTACAGGTTTTCACCGTGAAGAACTTATCGGGAGCAACTTCTCGAATTATTTCACAGAGCCCAAAAAGGCACAAGAAGTTTATCAAAAGGTCTGGTCGCAAGGGTCAGTAAGGGATTACCCTCTGACAATAAGGCATAAGACGGGAAAGACAACGGATGTCCTATACAACGCCACTTTATACAGAAACCAGGCAGGCCAGATACAAGGTGTTTTAGCTGCTGCTCGTGATATGACTGAGTATAAGCGAATGGAAAAGGCATTGCGGGAAAGAGAGGAGCGTTACCGCGGCCTGACAGTCGCAACCAGTCAGATTATCTGGACAACAAACGCTGATGGCGAGGTAACTGAAGATATTCCAAGCTGGAGGGCATTTACAGGTCAGACAATGGAACAAATCCGCGGGTGGGGCTGGTCTGAAGCACTCCATCCAGAAGACCTCGAAAAAACGAAGGCAATATGGTCACAATCGGTAAGAAACCGTGCAATTTACGACACTGAGTACCGCATAAGAGGAAAAGACAGACAATACCGTTACTTTTCAGCCAGGGGAGTCCCGATTCTCGAAGATGGCGGGAGAGTCCGTGAATGGGTCGGGACCTGCACAGATATAACAGAGCGAAAGAATGCCGAGATTCTAACAAAGGTAACGAACAAACTTCTGGAACAGTTCGCAAAGCAAAGCTCGAGAAAAGAATATCTTGATTCAGTGGTTAACAACGACATTTGTGTCTGTATCCGTGTGGTAACCGAGCAGATAGAGGCGCCTGACAGGAGATTTATGACACCGCGAGGCTCGTTTGACTGCAATGATACAGCAGGTTTTATGAAGGGACTGGCGAAAAAAGAAAAGAAACTGTTTCGTGGAAACTGCATTAGATTTGGATATGCTTCAGTCTCTGTTGTTCCAATCCGTTACCGCGAAAAGGTGCTCGGGGCAATTCATCTTGCCGACAAAACGCCGGGAAGGGTACCGGCAGAGAAAGTGGAGTTTCTGGAAAATATGGCGATGCTGGTCGGCGAAGCAGTCCACCGGTTCGATATGGAAGAGGAGCTTCGGGAAAGCGAGGAAAGATACCGCGAGCTTGTTGAGCTTTCACCTGACGGCATAGGAGTCGAGATTAATGAAAAAATTGCATTTATAAACAGTGCGGGTGCAAAGCTGCTGGGGGCCAAAAGCGACAAAGAACTAATCGGCAGGCCAATTGCAAAGTTTATTCATCCCGATTTTCGAAGGCGGTCTCTGAAACTATTGTCTTACATGCGTAAAAAAGGAGTAACACTTCCGCCGAGAGAAGCAAAATTTGTCCGCCTTGACGGGAAGGATTTCGATGTCGAGGTTGCTGCAACAGCACTTGTGTATAAAGACAAAAGCGCCGCCCAGATAGTTTTCCGGGACATATCTGACCGCAAGGCGACAGAGAAAGAAATAATGGCAACACAGGAGAAGCTTCGAAGTCTAACTGCCGAGCTTGTGCTTGCCGAGGAGCGTGAGCGGCGTGCTGCAGCAATGGCACTGCACGATTCGCTAGGCCCGATTCTGGCCTTTTCCAAGAGGGAGCTTGGAATATTGCAGAAAACAATGTCAAAGAAAGATGCCGATGCGTTAAAACATATAAGCAACAATATAAGCGATGCAGTTCAGCAGACAAGAAATCTTACATTTGACCTTAGCCCGCCCGCGCTATATACTTTTGGATTAGAAACGGCTGTGGCCGAACTGGCAGAGAAGTTCGCGTTAGAGCAGGACATCCAGATTTCTTTTGAAAAAGGCGAAGAATTGAAACCTCTGCCGGACCATTTGAAGGTACTGCTGTATCGCTCGGTTCGGGAGCTTTTGATAAATATCACTAAACATTCAGATGCCAAGAACGTCCGATTAATGATGTCACAAGCAGATGATAATATAAAAATTGTTGTAGAAGACGATGGAAAAGGATTTGAGTCATCGACGTACGGGACAAAAACTTTCTGGACAAAGGGCTTCGGGCTTTTCAGCATCAGGGAGAGGCTAACCCATGTCGGCGGAACAATCGACATTAAAAGCAGCCGGGGCAAAGGAACGGTCGTTACCCTTCTGGCGCCGCTGGAGAAAGAAAATAATAAAAAGGAGGTAAGCTAATGAGTATTCGAATTATACTGGCAGATGATCATGCGGTATTGCGTCACGGTTTGAGCAAGGCTTTCCAGGCGGAAAAAGATATCGAGATAGTAGCACAGGCCAAAGACGGCAGAACAACGGTGCAGCTTGCAAAGGAGCTTTCACCGGATGTGATAATAATGGACATAGGGATGCCGGACCTCAATGGCATCGAAGCAACAAGGCAAATTACAAAGGAGCAGCCAAAGACAAAGGTGATTGCGCTGTCAATGCACTCGAGCAAGAATTTCATAATAGAGATGTTCAAGGCCGGTGCATCAGGATATCTATTGAAAGACTGTGAATATGATGAATTAGTCAATGCGATCCGGCTTGTGGCTGCAAACAAAACTTATATAAGCCCTTCGATATCTGATGTAATTGTCGAAAGCTCACTGACACATACGGGTGAAAAGAAGGCTTCGGCATTTTCTGTATTGACAACACGCGAAAGAGAGGTGCTTCAGCTTTTAACGGAAGGCAACACGACAAAGCAGATAGCCAAGCGTCTTCACATAAGCACGAAAACGGTCGAGGTTCACAGACTTAATTTAATGAACAAGCTGAAAATAGACAGCATCGCACAGCTCACAAAATACGCAATACAAGAGGGCCTTACCCTTCCAGAGCCGTAAACAAGAGGCCATTTCCTTAAACATTACCGATGCATTCACATTTAATGTGATTAAATCACCGTAAGTTTTAAAATAAGAAATTGAGGAATAACGAAGCCGTTATTAAGCAACCTCCCTATTTTAACTTCAAGTACAACAGAGTATTTAAGACCATATAAAAACCGCCGGATAAAGGCTCGAAGGTAATTTCAGAATAAACAGAATTTTGTATTGAGGAAAAACTATATGACTGTAAGAATTACGGAAGATTGCATTGCGTGCGGATTATGTGTTGATATTTGCCCTGAAGTCTTCGAAATGGGAGAACAGTATGCAGATGTGAAGGTTTCATCGATAACCAAAGAAAATGAGGCGTCCGTCCGCAAGGCTTCAGATGAATGCCCTGTATCAGCAATTATCATAAGTGAGTGACAATTAACAATGAAAAGCAAAGAAAAAACAGAGGAGCAAAAAAAGAAAAATCAGAGAAGATGGCAAAGGCTTCTACCGTACCGAAATGACTCAATGCAGCTTTCTGGAAAAAACCCAGCATTCCTGGCACGGTGCATGCTGATAAGATAAAAGCCTTTTGAAAAGAGTGAATCATTATAGTAACAATGCCCAAGAGCGAAAAATTGAGAGCTATAAAAATTAAAGTTAAAGGGCAGTAATCTTCGGTAATGCAAGAAAATTTGCTATCAGCCATGATAAGTTATGTTGACACATCGGATAGCAGGTAAAATGTTAATTTGGGCAAGACAGCTAAACTTGAAACAATATCAAACAGGTCTTCGATGGAATGCATGATGAAGAAAAAAAGAACTGAGTAATTGCGAAAGATGAATTAAGCAAAATGCCTATATAAATGATTAAAAAAAAATTGTAAAAAATAAAAAAAGATGTTGACTTTTCTTTACCTGCGTGTCATAAAGAAAATAGAAAAAGGTAAGGAGTCAAATTAATGAGAAGGGGTAGCTGGTTTCGGTTTCTTTCTAAGAGCGGATATACAACAACCGAATTGTTAAATTACAAGTAAATAGAGGCGTAGTGAACAAGGAATTATATTATGAAAACTTTTATGCTGGGTTGGGAGTTTCCACCGTTCATAAGCGGCGGATTGGGAACAGCCTGTTATGGATTGACCAAGGCCATGGACAGGCTGGGCATAGAAGTTCTTTTCGTCTTACCAAAAGGATTCGAGGCCTGCTCTCCGGGCAATGTTAAGATTTTAAGCAGCCGGTACATCCAGCAAGGACAATCGCCCGAAGGTTTCAAAAAATTAAAATTTCGCTCAATTGCAACGACACTGAGACCTTATATCGATTTCGAATCCCACCGGTATCCCTCGCTTCACTCGAAGAAACAAAAAAGCCATCTCGGATTTAAATCGCCAGGTACAGGGGAAATGTATGCAGTTGATATGTATGGCGAGGTATCGAACTATGCAAATAAAGCGGCACAAATCGCCGAGATGGAAGACTTCGACATTGTTCATGCGCATGACTGGATGACCTACCCTGCGGGCATTGCGGCATCCCACGTCAGCGGAAAACCGCTGGTCGTGCATGTTCATTCAACTGAATTTGACAGAAGCGGCGAGCACATCAACCAAAGGATATACGACATCGAGCGTGAGGGAATGCATGCGGCATCGAAGGTGCTTGCAGTGAGCAACTATACCAAGAATTTGATAGTACAGCACTATGGCGTATCGCCTGAAAAGGTCGAGGTGGTCCATAACGGCGTGGAAATCGACGAAAGCTCCTCTCCGAGATGTTCTGCCGAGAAACAAGATAAGATTGTTTTGTTCCTCGGGCGAATCACAATGCAAAAAGGGCCGGAGTATTTTATTGCCGCAGCCAAAAAAGTGCTGGAGGTAATAAGCAATGTTAAGTTCATCATGGCCGGCAACGGTGATATGATGCACAGGATGATTGACCTTGCTGCCCGGCTTGGAATAGGACATAAAATCCTCTTTTCAGGCTTTCTTACCGGCGATGAAGTCAGGAAGGCATACCGGATGGCAGATTTATATGTGATGCCTTCGGTATCGGAGCCGTTCGGAATCGCACCTCTCGAGGCGATGCGTCAGAATGTTCCAGTTATTATAAGCAAACAAAGCGGCTTAGCTGAAACGGTCTGCCACGCCCTGAAGGTAGATTTCTGGGACATAAATGAAATGGCCAATAAAATGATTTCCGTTTTGAAGCGTCCGGCGCTGCAAACGACACTGAGCAGGAACGGATTTTATGAGTCGCATAAGTTTCGATGGGAAGATACGGCAATAAGGGTGAGAAAAATATACGAAGAAACATTAAGCAGAAGCTAAGCAAGATTTAAGGAGCAGGCATGGCATCAGTTTGTTTTTATTTTCAGGTTCATCAGCCGTACAGGTTGAGGCATTATACTGTCTTCGACAGTGACTATAATTACTTCGATGACAAGAAGAATGCCGAAATCTGCCGGAAGGTTGCGAAGAAATGCTATCTTCCCACGAACCTGCTGATGCTCGAGTTGATAAAAAAATACAAGGGCAGGTTCAAGATTGCCTACAGTATAACGGGGATATTGCTTGAACAACTCGAAAAATATGCGCCTGAAGCATTAAAAACATTTAAGGATTTGGCTGCTACGGGCAATGTAGAATTTCTCAATGAGACATACTATCACAGTTTGAGCTTTCTGTATTCGAGGGACGAATTTATCGAACAGATAATGGCCCACAGAAGGACGATTCAGAGGCTCTTCGGACAGACACCACGGATTTTCCGCAATACTGAGCTGATATACAACAATCATCTGCCGAGAGTCATAGAAGAGCTGGGCATGTTCGATGCGATATTGATGGAGGGAGCGGACCATATTCTTGGATATCGCAGCCCGAATTTCGTATATAAACCATCGCACAGCAGCAGCCTTAAGCTTTTGCTGAAGAACTACCGGCTAAGCGATGATATAGCGTTCAGATTTTCGAACCGCGGATGGAGCCAGTGGCCGCTGACAGCGGACAAGTTCGCACAGTGGGTAAACGCAGTTAACGGCTGCGGCTATTCAGTGAACCTGTTTATGGATTACGAGACATTTGGCGAGCACCAGTGGGAAGACACGGGGATATTCGATTTTCTCCGGCATCTTCCCGGCGAGATACTAAAACATCCTGACAACAATTTTAAGACACCATCTGAGGTGGTGGACAGCTATGATGCAGTCGGCACAGTAGATGTTCCGCGCACGCTAAGCTGGGCGGACATAGAGCGTGACCTTTCGGCGTGGCTGGGAAATGCCATGCAGGAAAACTCGCTAAGCGAACTTTACGCACTGGAGAATAAGGTCAAAAGCACAGGTGATGCCGAAATAATCAGCGACTGGAGAAAACTTCAGACATCAGACCATTTTTACTATATGTGCACAAAATGGTTCGCGGACGGCGATGTGCATAAATACTTCAATCCTTATGATTCGCCATACGAATCATATATCAACTTTATGAATATACTGGACAACCTCGACGGCCGCTGCACGAGGGCGCTGTCGGCAAAGGAGCCTGTTGTCAGCGGCGCTATACAAGGCATCAAGCGGACAAGGCAAATCCGCAATAATAAATATAACACTAATTTTTGTTTTTCTGAAAGGAGTTAATCATGAGAACATCAAGGGCTTCAAAATTATCATCAAACGGCGGCACTATGGTATCTACAATGCCGCAAAGCAAATCTACGGGAACAAGCTCAGCTGAAATGTACGGAGCCCGCCAGGTCGAAGACGGCGTTCTGTTCGTTGCATATTTTCCCCAAGCCGGCAAAGTTCAACTTGCAGGAGATTTTAACGGCTGGCAGCCCGATAAAAATCCGATGAAGAGAAATGAAGACGGAAGCTGGCAGACGAAACTGCGATTATCCAAGGGAGTGTATCGCTATCGTCTTGTTGTTGACGGACAATGGCAGCAGGACCCATACAACAAAATAACCGAGCCAAACCCATACGGTGAGCTTAACTCTGTTATCAGGGTAAGCTGAGAACAATACTG
This sequence comes from Phycisphaerae bacterium, assembly GCA_041308525.1. Lineage (GTDB taxonomy): Bacteria > Planctomycetota > Phycisphaerae > Sedimentisphaerales > Anaerobacaceae > Fen-1359. Next base: position 6,792 of record JBFZBH010000010.1, read on the forward strand.
TTAAGGTGGAAAATCAAGGACAATAACTGCATAAGGAGTAAGAGGATGAATAAACGGCATTTAGCCGGAATATGAAGTCCTTGTAAATGCGAGCCCCGGCAGAAAACGGGGCTCGCATTTTAAACAGGGCAAACAAGCGGCAGGAAAGCCCGCAGTTGAAAATCCCAAGGAGATAGATATGAAAGTTTTGATTGCCTATTATTCTAAATACGGGCATATCCTTAAACTGGCCCGCGCTGTGGAAGAAGGTGTAAAACAGGCAGGCGGGGTCGAAGCTGTATTGCGAAAAATTCAGGAGTTTCCCGATGTCGAAAGAGAGCTGATGAAAGACCCGTACGGAAAACCTGTTCTGGAATCGCAAAAGGACATACCAATATGCACTCTCGATGACCTTAGAGAAGCAGACGGCATTGTAATAGGTTCACCGACCCGTTACGGCAACATGACAGCCCAAGTAAAAAATTTAGTGGATTCGACAGGAAAATTATGGATGGAAGGTTCTCTCGAAGGAAAACCTGCCGGTTTCTTCACATCCACAGCCACAACACACGGCGGACAGGAAACAACCCTCTTGACTATGATGATCCCATTCATCCATCTTGGAATGGTGATAGTCGGAGTGCCTTATTCAACAGCAGGGATGCTTCACACCGAAGGCCGCGGCGGTACCCCATACGGGGCTTCCACAACAGCGGGAACGAACAATGCCCTGAAGCCTGCAGAAGAAGACCTGAATATAGCACGTGATCTGGGCAAAAGGGTAGCAGAAATAGCGAAAAAACTAAGAAGCTGAAAATATCCGGGAAGGCTGCGAAATCCGGATTTGCATTATTTTGCCTAAACGGATAAAATTTACATTGAAGCACAGTATTGTCACTGGTAAGAAAGAAGGATATTAAGATGATTTTTAAAACGATTTATGTTCAGCCAAAATATCCGCCGAATTTACGGCACTTGTATGAACTCGCAAAAAACCTGTGGTTTACATCAGACTATCAGGCACTCGATTTATTCTACAGAATAGACAAACAGCTTTTCCGGGATGTTAATCATAATCCGTTAATGTTATTGTGCAGCCTGAGCAAGGAAAGACTGGATGAACTTTCGAGAGACGAGGGGTTTTTATATATTCTTTCGGAAGTATGGGAGAAGTTTCAAAATTACATCAAGCAGCCTGCGGCATTCAAAGAAGAGTGCGGGGCAGAATGCAAACTGGCCAAGGACGAGACAGTAGCCTACTTTTCGATGGAATACGGCCTGCATGAATCAATACCTTTGTATGCCGGAGGCCTGGGGGTGCTGGCGGGAGATTATCTTAAAAGCGCATCGGACCTTGATTTGCCGATTATCGGAGTTGGCCTTTTATACAAATACGGATATTTTACACAATACGTGGACCTTCGCGGTTCACAAAGAGAAGTATATATACCGTTCGAAAGCCATCTTTTGCCCCTGCAGGAGCTTCGAGATTCAAACGGCAACCGAGCGGTCATAAATGTCCGGACATGGGCGGGAGATGCAAAAGTAAAGCTTTGGGAGATAGCTGTAGGTCATGTCAGATTAATACTGCTTGACACAGACATCGAGGAAAATCCCCCGAATGTTCGCGATATTACATACGAGCTTTATACAAGCGACAGGGAAAAAAGGATACAGCAGGAGATAGTTCTGGGCGTTGGCGGCATAAAGGCGCTGGAATTATTAGGGATAAAGCCGACATTGTACCATCTGAATGAAGGCCATACCTCATTTGCGATTATAGGCCGCCTAAGGCAGCTGATGAGAGACCAAAATTATTCTTTAACTGAGGCCAAGGCGATCATCAGGGCATCGACAATTCTGACGACCCATACACCTGTGATGGCGGGCAATGAGAATTTCAATGCGGATTTGCTTGAAAAAAACCTCGACCCTGTTCTTAGAGAATTTGGGCTGTCTTTCAGGGCAATAGCACCTTACGGATTCGTTCGAGGACAGACAGACCGGTTCTGGATGGCGGCGTTTGGTATTCGTTTTTCGAGAAAAGTCAATGGTGTCTCAAAACAGCACTGCGGCGTGTCGAAGAAAATATGGACAGACCTGTTCGCGAACCATCCGCTGCTGGAGATACCAATCGATTATATCACCAACGGAGTACATTTATCATGGATAAGCCAGTCGTTCGTCAACCTTTTCAACCAATATTTAGGACCAGATTATATAAGGTGCGGTGACAGGACAGACATCTGGAAGAAGATTTATGAAATACCCGATGATGAGCTATGGGAAGAGCACCGCAGGAACAAAAAGGACATGGTCAATTTCATAAGAAGACACATATCAAAACAGATGGCTGCGAAGGGATATTCACGCTATGTGTCGAGGCTTCTTAGTTCTGAATCCCTGACAATAGTATTTGCGAGGCGTTTCGCAGCCTATAAAAGGCCAACGCTGATTTTGAAAGACAAGAAACGTCTCAAAGAGATATTGACGGACAAATCAAAGCCTGTACAGCTGATATTTACAGGGAAGGCCCATCCGGCGGATGAAACAAGCAAGGAAATGTTAAGAGAAGTAATAGATTTTGCACGAACATACGAGCTTGAGGACAGGGTGATTTTCCTAGAAAACTATGATATGAACGTAGCCCGGCATCTGGTCTGGGGGGCTGATATATGGCTGAACACTCCTGCACAAAATATGGAAGCATCGGGATCTTCAGGAATGAAGGCGGCGATGAACGGAGCACTGAATTTGAGCACATTAGAGGGGTGGTGGCAGGAAGGCTTCAACGGCTCGAACGGCTGGGCGGTAACAGCAGGAATGCACTACGACAAAGAAGACCTGCAGGACACCGCTGATGCAAATCAGTTCTACGATTTTCTGGAGCGAGAGATAACAGCTTTATATTATGAGCGGAACGAAGCGGACATCCCGGAGGGCTGGATACGCATGATGAAAGAATCGCTCGTATCCATCTGCCAGAATTTCAATATGAACCGGGTGCTCTGTGAATACTTCAGGCAATTGTATGTGCCCTCAAGAAATTACCTGAAAAAAATTACCAGCGACGGCAATAAAATTCTAAAAGAGGCAGTCCATGAGGAAGGCGAGGTCTTAAGAACATTTGACAAAATCAGGCTTGTCTCATTTTCGACCGATGCAGACAACAGAGAGCTGCTAACCAAATCCGACCAGGTCGAGGTCGAGTGCCATGTCGATTACAACGGAGCAGAACCGAAACTTTTCACAGCAGAGCTGTTTTATATGCTGGACGGCAGCAGCAAATTTAAGATAATCCCGATGCAGGCGATATCAACCGAGAGGTCTGTTGTCCAATATAAATGCTCCTTCGAAATCGAAGGATACGGAATACAAAGCATAAATGTCCGCGTCCGCCCTGCAAATGAAATCATACAGGATTTACACCCCGAATTAATCAAGTGGAAGGATTAGGACTGTAAAGAAGAGCAGGAGTTAATAAAAAAAGAAAGGAGAGCATCGAGTGCTCTCCTTACTTTTATTTTTCGGCCCTTTCCTTTTCCAATTTTAGCTCTTTGCGATGATGCCTTGATTTCGCTCAGCCTTGTGCGTTTTTGTCGAAAGACGGCAACATACATTCGAACTAATTATGGCCTATTTGGGTCATTTCCCAGAGCCGATTATTTCACTACAAAATATCGGGCAGCGCACATAAAAATCTTGAGTGCTATTCTGCAATAAAAATGTAAAGAATTTTTTCATGATAAAATGGATAAAAGCCGCAGAGGTCTTTGGAAATTTTCCTATTTGTCTCTATGCCCCACACTATTTAAAAGTTAAAGCTACAGCCTTTCTAATTACATCTATCTTATCCCGATTAGCTCCGATAACCTGAAAATCTCAATAAAGCTATAAAAGCCGCAATGGAGAAGATTTTTTTAAATTTTTAAATATTTTTCAAAAAATGATGTTAAAAACGTGCGTTTTAAAATATTTCGTTTTTACAAAGAGGCCGGCGGCTGGAAAATACGAACAGTATTTTTCCCTTCCTGCTTGGCAACATATAATGCACGGTCGGAGCGGCTCGTAATATCTTCAGGATTTACATCGGCATCATATTCACCGAGACCAATGCTGATAGTAGGCGAAAACTGCTCTTTTCTCCACGCTATAGGTGTATCAGAAACTGCATTAAGCATTCTGCGAGCAACAATAAGGGCGTCGGAAAGCGATGTGTTCGGCAGAATAACTGCGAATTCATCACCACCGTATCTGGCAGCAGTATCAATCTGCCTGATACATTCCCTGATTTTTCTGCTGACTCTGCTAATGACCTTGTCACCGGCATGATGGCCGAATTTATCATTAATGTCCTTAAGATTATCGATGTCAATCATAATGAGTGTGATTTTCCCGCCGTATCTTCTTGCCCTCCATAATTCCTTTTCAAGGACATCATAAAATGCCTTATGATTCAAGAGGCCGGTCAGTCCGTCGGTGGTGGCCTGATGCTGCATCTTCTCGAACATCTTGATATTACCGATAGAAGCACCAATCAGCTGACTGAAAAGCTTTATTAAGGCAACATCGTCGGATGTAAAACCGCCGCTGCCGATTTTGTCGGCCAGGTTAAGGACACCCACTACCCTGTCGTGACAGATAAGCGGCACGATGGCACAGTTTTTGGTTTTATAATTTTCTGCATAAGAGCGCTGCGACCTTTTAATGACAGGTTTGTTATGTGTCTCGATATCCTCAATCAAAACCGGCTCTTTGGTCCTGACTGCGACCGCCATCGGTGAAGGCGGTTCCTGATTAAGTGAAACAATTTTATTGAGCAGGTAGGGATGATTATACTGCTGAAGATGAAGGATGCTGTCTGTCTCGTCGAGGACGTAAAGCGAGGCAAACCGCACACCAATCAATTCCCGGATGCTGTTAATGCAAACATCCGCGACTCTTTCAATATCGAGGCAGTTTATACGCTGTGCAAGCGGGGTAATTTTCTCAATCAGTAAAATGCCTTCGTCTTTTTGCTCAGACAGACTGATTGGATCGATTTCATTCATAATCAAACCCGAAAAATAAACCTTCTATAACAACAGGCTGGCAAAGAGCTTATATCATAAAAAGCCAATATTTCCCGTGTATTTTCCTCTTTCGAGCGCCTGCTATAGAAAATTTAAGAAATATTTTACAAAAGTGTGAATTTTTTTGAAAAAAATCAAAAAAAGCAGTTGACAGTCCGAGAATAGTGTTTTACATTTTGCAAAACGTAAAATATATTTATAGAATGCTGTTGTGAAGCGTCAAAGAAACAGAGGTAATTTTTAGACGGTCAGGTTTGTGTAAAAAGAATATTGCTTGCGGAAAGATTGATGAAAAACTTCGGCAAACAGGCAGCTGAGAAAAAAGAAAAAAAGGCGTTCAGGCCCCCTGCCAAACTTTATCGAATAGGAGAAATAATCCGCTACTATCCCGTATCGCGACAGACGATTCACAATTACACAATAATGGGACTGATTCGTGAGGCCCAGTGGACAAACGGCGGCCACAGACTTTACGACGAATCGGTCTTCGAAAGACTGGCAGAAATTGATGAAATGAAAAAAACAAAGAGCTTAGGTCAGATAAAAGAGCTGCTCGGCAAATGAACGGTTAAGAAGAGGAAATAAAGGTCGGCTTATATGGACAGCAAATAAAATCCACGGAAGGATTAAATATGAAGAAGGCATCTTCACTAATAACAGATAATATTTCAGAAGTTCTGGTAAAAATAATAGAGTTCACAAAGGCACGCCACGAAATACTAAGCGAAAACTTAAGCAAAACGGAGGAGCCGGATTTTGTCCCCAGAGACCTTGCAGTCGAGGAATTCTCGCGTCTTCTGCAATCAGCCCTAAATGAGCATATCCAAAACCAGCGGATTGTTTTTGTGGACAGCGACAACATAAAGTTCGATGTCAACAGCCGCTTTAAGGTAAAGGCTGTTGCGGATGCATACGCAAAAGAGCTTCTTGAAAAAAACAAGGATGAATACATCAAGCTGCAGGTCGGCAAGCTATTGGAAAACTCCCTGAACCATAAGGTTGCAGCTGAAATCCTAAGGCAAAAAAAGTGCGAGGAAATAAACGTTTCAAACACAGAAAAATGATTGCCGGAAAAAACTTATTAAGGAGATAAAAGAAAAAACAAAAGCGAAGAAAGGAAAACTAAAGTCATCGGATAAAAAGGCGATAAAGGAGTATATGCAGAGAGTGCTGCAAAAATTTACGACAAAAAGGAAAGGCCCTAAAAAAACGGATTTTTATGGGACATACAAAATAATCTCTGCGCAACTAATTAAATTCACGGAGGATAATCAATGAAAACCAAAGAACAGCGTGCAAAGAATCAGGTAAACATCGAGGAGGTCTGGGAGAAATTCCGCAAAACCAAAGAGGACCAGTATCGCAATCTGCTTTTGGAACATTACAGATACCTGGTCAAATACACTGCTGAGCGTCTGCACAGTAAATTACCCGACAAGGTCGAGGTAGATGACCTGGTAAG